>NZ_JBFXHE010000002.1:0-65983 GCF_050177295.1 Desulfobacter sp. | reverse complement strand
GACCGCCCTTACCGATGGCAATGGAGAGATACTCAGCATTGACAATCACCTCCATGGACTGATTGTCTTCATCAATAATAACCCTTGCGATTTCAGCCGGGGACAGGGCATTGCAGACAAATCTTGCAATGTCCGGGCTCCACTGAACAATATCGATTTTCTCGCCCCGCAGTTCCTGAACAATATTCTGAACCCGGTTGCCCTTAACCCCCACACAGGCGCCTACAGGGTCCACATCGGAATCAATGGAGGAAACAGCAATTTTTGCCCTTACGCCGGGCACCCGCGCTGCAGCCCGGATGGAAACAATGCCTTCGGCCACCTCCGGCACCTCGGTTTTAAACAGTTCAACCAAAAATTCCGGATGGGTTCGGGATAAAACAATCTGGGCACCTTTGGATTCTTCCAGCACATCAAGGACAAAGGCGCGGATCCGGTCCCCCCGTTTATAGCTTTCCTTGGGCATCTGCTCCCTTGGCCGCAGTACAGCCTCGGCCTGGCCCAGATTAACAATGATGGCGCCCCGGTCAAACCGCTGGACAATGCCGTTGATTATTTTACCTTTTTTATGGATGAAATTCTCATACACGGCATTACGCTCTGCTTCCCGCATTTTCTGTATGATCACCTGCTTGGCGGACTGGGCTGCAATGCGGCCAAACTCTTCGGTGTCAATTCGAATTCCCAAAGAGTCCCCGATTTCACATCCTGGATCAAATTCAAGCCCTTCCTCCAGAGTCAACTCGCTGTCCGAATATTCGACATCTTCAACAACTTCTTTAAAATGGAAAACTTCGACATCTCCGCTTTTTTCATCATAATGGACTTCGATGTCCGCCCTTGGGCCGATCTTTTTTCTGGCGGCAGAAACGATGGCCTCTTTCAAGGTATGAATAAGGATTTCCGCATCAATACCCTTTTCCCGGCTTACCTGATCAATTACCCTTTTTATATCTGTAATAACCATGTTAAATGTTCTCCATTCTTACTGACCTGCAAGGATTGCTCTCATGATATTGGTTCCCAAAATATCAAAGGACCTGCCGTCAACTGCAATCGTCACAGAATCATCATTTGTTTTCTCGAGAATCCCGGTGAACTTTTTTCTTCCCTCCATGGCTTCATGGGTTTCAATTTTGACACGTTCACCCTGGAATCTGATAAAGTCCTCCTTTTTCTTCAAAGGGCGGCGTGGACCGGGGGATGATACTTCCAGGCGGTAAGGGCCGATATCTTCAATATGGATATCGATCAGATCCCCAAGTTCCCGGCTGACAGCTACGCAGTCATCTAGGCCAACCCCTTTGGATTTGTCCATATAAATCCGGACAAATTTCTGCCGGTTATGGACAACACATTCAATATGAACAAGTTCCAGCCCCAAAGAATCAATCAGGGGCTCGGCCACAGCCTGAATCTGTTGTTCAACGCCACCGGGTTCTTTGATGTTTATAAATGCCATATCCTGCAGCAACCGTCGTCCTTTTTCCACAAATACAAAAACGGGCAGAGCCCGTTCCCGATAGTAAAACACTTAAAAATCCTCACCAAAATATCAGGTTCAGATCATATCTTTTCCCTAAACAAATGGAACAAATCTACCAGCCAATACCAAATTATTTTGGAGCGGGCAACGAGGCTCGAACTCGCGACATCAAGCTTGGGAAGCTTGCACTCTACCAACTGAGTTATGCCCGCATTTTAGCAGCCTTTTATAACAGGGCATATTAAATTTGTCAATACCCTTAATAACCGCCCTTTTTCCATCTAACACCGATTTTCCCGGGGTCAATGGCAACCGTTTAAAAATTATCCGGGCAGGTCAGCCTGAAAATCATTAATAATCTTTTGGGACAGCTGCTCATGAATCTTTTTAATACTGTTTTCTGTCAGGGTTTTTGACCCAGAGCGGTAAATAATCCTGAATGACAGGGACTTTTTATCTTTACCAATATTCTGGCCTTCAAACACATCAAAAAGGAAATAGTCTTCGATCAGACCCTGTTTTTGGGCAAAGGCGGAAATGGCATCCATCATGGCACCAACCTCAACACGCTTTGACACAATAACGGTCATGTCCCTGGAAATTGAAGGGAATCTGGGCAGTCCAACCGCCTGGATAGCCCGGGGAAGCACTTTTTCAAGACTACCCATGTCCAGGTCAAAAAGATAAGCATCCTGCTTCAAACCAAAGGCCGCGCCCACACCTGATGCGATTTTGCCAAGCGTACCAAGGACCAGACCGTCTTTCACCACCCTGGCACCATACCCCGGCTCAAAATAGGGACAGGTTCCGGTTCTTTCATAAATAACACCGGCAATCTGAAAGGACGCCAGCAAACCCTGCACAACACCCTTAAGATCAAAGAAATCCACGGCTTCCTTTTTGGAATACCAGGTCTGGTCCCAGCGGTATCCGGTAATCAGCCCTCCGATCACCTCGACTTCCTCGGGCTGCTCGCCCGGTGTCATATCAAAAAAGATTTTTCCGATTTCAAACAACTGAAGCGTATCCACCTGTTTGGATGTGTTCCTGGCCATGGCTTCCAGCAATCCGGGCACAATGGATGTCCTGAGAACGGCCATCTGGTCGGAAATGGGATTTAAAATTTCGACCATCCGGGTTCTTTTGTCCGGATCTTCAATGCCCATACGCGCACAGGCATCCTTGCGGATAAAATTGTAATTGATGGCCTCACAAAATCCAAACCCGGTCATGGCCTGGCGGATTTTACCGCGCAGCACCAGCCGGTCGGCCAGAGGCCGTCCTTTGGCTGTTATCAGAGGATAGCTGGTTTCAATTTTATTATATCCCCACAACCGGGCCACTTCCTCGGAAAGATCCTCGGGCCGGGCCACATCAACCCTGAAGGAGGGGACATGAACCTGCAGAAGCCCGTCTTCCTCTTTGTCCGCTTTTTTATCTACGCAAAAGTCCACAGACTCCAGAATTTTTGCCATCTCATCTGCGGAAAAAGAGGTCCCTAACCGCACATTCAACGCTTTGGGGCTCAAATCAATGATAACAGGCCGGGTTTTGACGGGGTTCTCATCAATAATTCCTTTGGCAATGGTAGCCGAACAGAACTGAGCCATTAATGAAACAGCCCGTTTCAGGGCAAACATGGTGCCCAAGGGATCCACACCGCGCTCAAACCGATGGGAGGCATCCGAGGCAATCCCCGTCTTTTTGCCGGTACGCCGGATGGACACGGGATTAAAATAGGCACTTTCCACTAACACCCGGGTGGTCGCATCCGTAATTTCAGAATTCTCGCCGCCCATGATACCGGCAATACCCACAGGCTTTTCCCCGTCACAGATCATGAGCATTTCGGGATCCAGCTTGTGGACTTTCGAATCAAGGGTTGTAAACTCAAGCGGTGCATCGCCGGGTTTTCCGGCTGTTCTGACGATGATTTTGCTTTTGGCAATATTGTCATAATCAAAGGCATGCAACGGCTGTCCGGTTTCCATCATGACAAAATTGGTGATATCCACTACATTATTGACACAAGAGAGTCCAACAGCCTCAAGGCGCTGTCTTAACCAGAGCGGAGACGGGCCGACCTTGACGTCAAACAGCATGCCTGCGGTATATCTTGGACACAATTGAGGATCTTCAATCTGGACAGAGACAAAATCGTGGATATCCCGGGCATCCGTTTTGGTTTCCGGGAATGTCACGTCCGGCAGGGTTACCTTATTTCGGGGTTCGGTAAACGCCCCGATTTCCCGGGCCACCCCGATAAGACTCAGGCAGTCAGGACGGTTGGGCGTCAGATCAATCTCAAGGACAGCATCCGTCAGTTTCAAGGCGGATTCAAGGGGGGTCCCGGTAACAAGTTCGCCGTCAAGATCCATAATGCCGGATGCATCATCAGCAAGCATCAGTTCAGCAGCCGAACACAGCATGCCATGGGACGGTTCGCCCCGCAGCTTGCTTTTCTTGATTTTTAAATCACCGGGCAGCACAGCACCCGGCAGGGCACAGGCGACATACATGCCTTCCCTGACATTGGGTGCGCCGCAGACAATGGGAGAAAGCTCTCCTTTTCCAATATCCACGGTACAGCAGGTAAGCTTGTCAGCACCGGGATGCTGTCTTGCCTGTACAACCTGGGCCACGATCACATTGTCCAGGTAATCATAACGCCTTTCCACCCCATCCACTTCAAGACCGGCCATGGTCAGCCTGTCGGATAAATCCTTGGGATCAAGATCAATGGGGATGTATTCACGCAACCAGCTTAAACTGACTTTCATAATTAGAACTGCCCTAGAAAACGCACATCGTTTTCAAAATATTTTCTGATATCATCAATTCCGTACTTGAGCATGGCAACCCGCTCCATACCAAGGCCAAAGGCAAACCCCGTATACTTTTGGGTATCATAACCGACATTTTCAAACACAGCCGGGTGAACCATACCGGCACCTAGAATTTCAATCCACCCGGTCTTCGAACATACCCTGCAGCCTTTGCCCTTGCACATGACACAACAGATATCGACTTCGGCACTGGGTTCGGTAAAAGGGAAGAAACTGGGCCTGAACCGCAACGACGTATCCTTATCAAAAAACTGCTGAACAAAAGTGGTCAGCACCCCTTTAAGATCCCCAAAGGAAACATTTTTGTCCACCATCAGGCCTTCCACCTGATGAAACATAGGGGTATGGGTCAAATCCGAGTCACAGCGGAACACCTTGCCCGGGGAAATAATGCGCACAGGCGGCTCGTTTTTTTCCATCACCCGAGGCTGGGAACCTGATGTATGGGTTCTCAAAACAATATTTTCAGACACATAGAATGTATCCTGCATGTCCCTGGCCGGATGATATTTGGGGATATTCAAAGCCTCGAAGTTATAATAATCAGTCTCGACTTCCGGACCTTCGGCAATGTCAAACCCCAGACGCAAAAAAATACCGCAGATCTCGTCAATCACCTGGGTAATGGGATGCAGGGCTCCTTTTTTCACCATACGACCGGGCAGGGTGATGTCAATGCCTTCAGCACCTCCTGCTGCACCGGCTTCCAGTTTAGACTGGGCCTGACTTATCGCTTTTTCAAGCTTTCCCTTGAGTAGATTACCGTTTTTCCCTGCATCAGGGCGTTCACCCACCGGAAGGGATGGGATATTACGCAAAAAAGCGGTGAGTACCCCCTTGCGGCCCAGAAAATGAATGGAAACCGACTCAAGGGTTTCCTTTGAATCTGCTGTGCTGATTTCTTCCAGGGCCTGTTTTTCTATGTCTTGGAGATTATTTTGCAAGGTTCCCCCGAAAATACGCTTTAGTTCAATTTGGCAGACGCCTGGGAAGCAAGCTGGGAGAATCCGGCGGGATCCGATACTGCCAGATCTGCCAGAACTTTTCTGTCCAGTTCACTGCCGGCAAGTTTCAACCCGTTAATGAACCGGGAATAGGACAGCTCATTCATCCGTGCACCGGCGTTGATACGTACAATCCATAATTTCCTGAAATCTCTTTTTCTTGCCCGGCGGTCTCTGTAGGCATACATCAACGCTTTGTCCACCGCATCTGCAGCGGTTCTGTAGAGCTTGCTTCTTCCACCCGTGAAGCCTTTTGCCAGTTTGAGCACCTTATTGCGGCGGCGCCTTGCTTTGAATCCTCTTTTAACTCTCATCTCTTCTACACTCCTTATAAACCATCAGCCAGCCGGCAGACTGGCCGGCTTCCATTTCAATATTAAAAAACGATGTCAGGCTCAATTAGTGCCTAAACGAAAACCCAGTGTTCACACGAATCAGCCGTAAGGCAGCATCCGGCGGACTTCTTTCATATCAGACCCGGCAACAATCTGGGGCTGACGCAGACTTCTTTTCCGCTTGGTGGTTTTTTTGGTCAAAATGTGGCTGGCATGGGATTTGCGGAATTTGTATTTGCCTGACCCGGTTTTTTCAAACCGCTTGGCAGCCGCACGGCATGTCTTGATTTTTGGCATAACTCAATCTCCTGAAAGTTCAAACTATTATAAAAACTAAAGGCGGTGTATATGCAATATACCACCCCTGATAAGCATCCCTTTGACACCGAAAGGCCTCCACAAAAAAAAGCTGGAACAGATAACCTATGATTATTTCGGGCCAAGCAGCATGATAATGACCCGCCCTTCAAACTTGGGAAGCTGTTCCACCTGGGCAAAGTCTTTGGTAATGTCCACTATTTTTTCCAGAATGGTGTTGGCCTGCTCTTTGAGCATAAACTCACGCCCCCTGAAAACCAGTGTTATTTTTACCTTATCACCATTGGAAATAAATTTTTCTATGTGCCGGGCCTTGGTTGCAAGATCATGGTCGTCTGTTTTGGGCCGGACCTTGATCTCCTTGATCTGAACACTTTTCTGCTTCCTTTTGGCTTCCTGTTTCTTCTTAGTCAGCTCGTACTTATACTTTCCATGATCCATTATTTTACAGACAGGGGGTTTGGCGTCCGGAGACACTTCAACCAGATCCAACTCATCGCTTTGGGCAATACGCAAGGCCTCAGCAATGGGTACAACACCTATCTGTTCACCATCAGAACCGATAACCCGTACCTCAGTGGCTCTGATCCCCTTATTCACTCTTGTCTGATCCTGCTTCACTCGCTTAGTAGATATTTTAACCTCCCGCCGCAGCACAAAATTATAATCATGTCAATATAACAAGCATAACCTATGGATTATATATACCTTGGGCATACATAGCAAGAATTATTTATTTTGTTGCTGAATTACGCCCTTGAGTTATTGCCTTCGACTTATTCCATTGATCAAGCGTATATGATTCCAGAAGGCTGTCTTTCCAGTATAAATTAGCATCGTTATTAAAGAAATTATAAAAAAGATCAAGGCTTTTTTTACGTAGAACATGGGCAACCACGGTGATCTGTGCATCCCTGTATAAGGGAGAAAGATGCTGCCTGTCCAGTCCTGTTCCCCCTCCCATCACATCCTCATAGGCAAAGACAACGGTTCGGATACCGGCCAGAAGGATCGCGGAAAAACACATCAGACAAGGCTCCATAGTGGAGAACAGCACAGCCCGTTCCGGGGTGAATCTGATCTTCGATGATTCAAGGGCCTTGAGTGCACGCATCTCTGCGTGGTCAACTTCACTGAAAAAGGATAGATCCCCGGCCGTGCCGGTCCTGGCACCAGAGGCAATCACCCGGTCGTCCTGGACAATTACACACCCAACAGGAAACTGCCCATGATCAAAGGCGTTACGGGCCTGTTCAAGGGCCTGCTCCATAAAAAACGCGTAATCCAAAAATACTCCTTTTCTTGATTTTTTTATTAAATGCTGTACTTAATTTGTTTTTTATTTTAATTCAACATTAGTTTTGATGAATACAATATTAACAAAAACAGAGCAACATCCCAGTATCCGGGAAATCTTCCAGCAGCGGGAGCACAATTTCCTGTCAAGATACGGCACCCCCAGTACCAGCGCTGAACGCAGGCGCCCTGACGTTGCCCCCGGCAATATCAGGACCCCCTTTCAGCTGGACCGGGACCGAATTGTATACTCCAATGCGTTCAGGCGCTTGAAATACAAAACCCAGGTTTTTTTATCACCCCTGGGGGACCATTACCGGACCCGGCTCACCCATACTCTTGAGGTTTCTGAAACTGCAAGGAATATTGCCCGGGCCATGCGCCTGAACGAGGACCTTGCCGAAGCAGTTGCCCTTGGTCATGATTTAGGACATACACCTTTTGGCCATGCCGGAGAGACTGCCCTGATCCAGATACACTCCTCCCGTTTTACCCATTCCGACCAAAGCTTAAGGGTGGTGGATGTATTGGAGAACAAAGGAAAAGGCCTGAACCTCACCAAACAGGTCAGAGACGGTATTCTTAAACATTCCAAGGGATTCGGCAATATTATTCCAGCCACGCCCGGTGAAACCGCGTCCACCATTGAAGGGCGGATCGTGCGCGTGGCTGACATCATTGCCTATCTGAACCATGATCTTGATGATGCGCTGCGGGGCAAGGTGGTCTCCATGGATGAGGTGCCGGACATCTGCATCCGAAAGCTTGGCACAACCCACTCTGCCCGGGCATCTACAATGATGGAGCAACTGGTTTACAACAGCGGTCCCAAAAATGGAGAGTTCATCTTAAACATGGCTGAAGACACCATGGAAGCCATGACGGTCCTGAGAAAATTTCTCTTTGAAAAGGTGTACCGTTCCCCGGCTGTTCACGGCGAATTTGTAAAGGCCAAAAAAGTAATTATCGGTCTTTACAACTATTTCATGGAAAATCCTGAAGAGATGCAAAAAGAACTGGAAAAAATGGAAATGGCACCATGGGATTCAGCAAAAAATACACTGAACCGCTCGGTGTGTGATGTCATTGCTTCCATGACAGACCGGTACGCACTTAAACTGTACGCGCGTCTGTTTTTCCCCAACCCACTGGTTTAAAAAGCGCCCGCCAACGACTGCCATGACACATATCCCGGAACATTTTTCACCCCTGATCCAGCTTTACCATGATATGGATAACGCATGGAATCAGGTTGCAGCACGATATGGATTTCAGTGCAACGGCTGTGAAGACAACTGCTGCCTGTCTCTTTTTTTTCACCACACCCATGCAGAAGCATCTTTTCTGCAATTCGGATTACAGACATTGCCCCGCATAGACCAGAAGCATGTGTTAACGCTTAGCCGGGATTATTGTCGTCAAACCTTTTCTGAAACTGCGGAAAACCCGGCCCAGCCGGTATCCCAAAAAATCCCCTGCCCCCTGCTCAAAACGGACAGATGCAGCCTTTACTACTTTCGTCCGATGATCTGCCGGTTGCACGGACTGCCCCATGAGCTTCACAAACCCGGATTTAATGTAATAAAAGGACCGGGTTGTGGTGCCGGAAAATTTGACAGCCGTACATATATTCCTTTTGACCGGACCCCGTTTTATAAGCAGATGGCTGTTATAGAAATGAATTTCAGGCAGCTGACAGGTAAAACCGGAAAAATAAAAAAACCCATTGCCCAGATTCTTCTGACACCATAAACCAAAACTGGATTGCCTACCGTGTTTGGACGAAAAGTTACCCAGATGCAAGGCGCAGGAAAATTTGTAACCGGAGCAACCTGGAAGGTTGTGAGGATTACAAATTTTTCTGCAACGCCGCAAGTGGGTGACTTATCATTCAAACACCATGTTAGTGGGCGTGGACCTGGTTTTCATATACAGCCTTGTAACGCTCTTTTGTATAATGAATAAATTCCTGAAGAACCGATGAGAAATATTTATCCTTATGCCAGATGGTGTAAAAGGAACGGGAAAATTTAAAATCTTTGATTTTGAGACGAAACAACTGCCCGGACAGAAGCTCGTTCATTACCGAAATTCTGGACAGGCAACTTACCGCCCCCTTGTTTCTAAGCACCGATTTCACAGCTTCTGTATGGCCCACTTCCAGGAAGGGTTTAAACCGTTTTTTGTACTTTTCTATATGATAAAGAAAGACATCCCGGGTACCGGATCCCTCCTCCCGGAAAATCCAGCGTTTTGACAAAAGCTCGTCTATACGGTAATCTTCGTTGCGAACAAGGTCCGGATCACCTGTCACCACATAAAGCTCATCAAGGCCAAGCACCTCCCGCTCGATCTCAATGCTGTTGTAGTCTGCCTCAACAAAACCGATATCCACGACACCATCTTCAATAAGCTTGCCGATCTCTATAGTATTGCCGGTTATTTTTTCCACACGGACCCCTTCATACAGTTCTGCAAACTCATAAATAATCTGGGGCAGGATATAGTTGGCAATGGATGAACTGGCACCCACTTTGATATCCCCCACCAGATCCTGATCCCTGAACATGGACTCGCTTTCCCGCAGGCCAAAAACAAGGGGTTCCACCATCCTGAAAAAATAGCGCCCGTTTTCATTGACCACCAGCCTTTTGTGGATGCGGTCGAACAATAATTTTCCTAAGGTTTCTTCAAGGGATTTTATGGCCATGGATACCGCCGACTGGGTCAGACCGAAATCCTTGGCCACCTGACTTAAAAGGGGTGTCTTCACAAGCGCAAGAAATAACTCAAGTTGCCTTAATGTCAATCGCATACCTCCACATAAATACTCAAACAATGCCCCGGGGTATCGCCGGCACAGGGGCTCCGCCCAGGGCAAACCCACCGTCTATACGCAGGGTGGCACCGGTCATATATGGGGCATCCCTGATAATAAAATTAACCGCTTTGACAACATCACAAATCCGGCCGGTCCGCCCTGCCAGGGTATGGTCTATCAGGGACTGTTTTTCCGCATCCGTCAGCACCTCCCGCCACCCACGGGTCCCCTGGGCATGGCGGGTTTCAAATATTCCCAGCATCAATTCGTTCACCCGCACAAAAGGCGCCCCCATCCGGGCCCATGTTTCGGTAAGCACACGAACCCCCCGGTTGGCGGCTGAATACCCCTCGTTGAAAACCAGGGCAGCGGGGCCGGATCTTCCGGTTATGGCCGCAACAGAAGATATATTAATGACAACGGCTTCGTCGCTGGCCTTAAGCAACGGAAACACCGCTTCAAAAACCCAGCGTTTGGCCTTAAGTGTGGTTTCAATCTCCAGATCCCACTGTTCTTCAACATAGACCCCGTGAACCGTAGGCCATCCGCCGCGTTCAATATTGTTCACCAGGATGTCCAGGCGTCCATACCGGTCTTTTATAAATTCTGCCAGACCGGATATATCAGCGGTTTTGCGCAAATCTGCATTTATTATGTGGTGCCGGGCCCCTGTCTTCTCAAATTCTGCTTCCATATCACAGAAGGCATCCGGCCAGTCATAGCGGGTAAGGACCAGACATGCCCCCTGCCGGGCAAGGTCCAGCCCAATGCCTTTGCCTATTCCCTTGACCGCCCCGAGAACCAGGGCCACCTTTCCCTTAATTTCCATGATCTTCAGCCTTCATTTCCATGATCTTCAACCTTCCAACGTCTTGCCAAACAGCTGGTATTTTACCCAGGCAATGCCGAAATCAAGCAGGCTTAGATCATCGGCCACAATCGTTTTCATATATTCCCCTGGCAGGTCCATTGACGCCAGCAGGCCTTTTTCTGTAATCTGAACCTTGAAATCATCCAGATCATATAAGGCCATATAAAAAAGATCTTCTTCGGTGGCTTCGAGTTTTCCGGGCCGAATCTGATTTTTAAGACTGATCAGTTCAAGAATTTTATCATTTTCTGTGTTGTGACAGGCCACATCCTGGGCGTTGAGCCACTGGGCCACGGTTCTTCCGCTCTGAACGCCAAAGCCCTTGCAATGCGCCTCTTCAATCAAAGCAAAATACTCGGCAATTTTCCCGGTGGCCCTGTCCTTTGCAATGGCCCGGGCCAGGGGGTACATGCGGCATGATGCGGGGCGGTCATTATATATGGAACATCCGGAATCCGTGACAAAGGGGCAGGCATGGCCGGTGGCGGGATTGGCCTTGAAGGTCAGCACCGGCAGTCCCGAGCCGGGTCCGGTATGCCGGGATGTATATTCCCGCAAAAACGTTTTGGATGATAAACTTACTGCATTCTTCATTCTCAAAATATCATAGGGCGTCAGTGCCTGATTCAAATCCCTGCAGCACTGATTAAAACAAGGGTTGTCCGGACTGCAGTTGAATTGCATGGGATCATCCAAGGCCACAGGCAGCATCTCATCGCTCATTTTTTTTCCTTTATTTTTTCTTAAGTCTCTGTTTCTTAAGTTTCTAAAGTTCAGCTAAAAACCGGTTTATTTAAAACAGGCTGGTAAACTACCAGGATCCGAATCGTTTTTCCAGATGATTTTAATGAATGAATTCACAAGATATGGTACTTTTCTCAATAAAAATGCATACATATTGTCAGGACGATAATCGTTCAAAAAAATTGAAGAACTCATTAAATCATTTTTTTTGAATTTTCTTGACACAGACCTTGTCAGGGTGTTATTCCCATATCATTTGTTCGGGGTAAAGAAGGCTTGCTGGATGAAATTTGAAACGGCTTCATCCTATCATCCCTAAAGCCCAACTGGTTTAAATTACAGGCCTTTCGAAAAGTATCGACCGGCCTTAATCTAGATAGATACAAATTGTCGCACAACGGTATTTGTGCAATTTTGATTAACCTACATTTTATGGAGGTATTTTAAATGCCATCTTTTGTAATCGCAGAAAAATGTGACGGCTGTAAAGGCGGGGACAAAACCGCATGCATGTACATCTGCCCCAATGACCTGATGGTTCTGGATGCCAATGCAATGAAAGCTTACAACCAAGAACCGGATCAGTGCTGGGAATGCTACTCTTGCGTAAAAATCTGCCCCTCCCAGGCCATCGAAGTAAGAGGTTACTCTGACTTCGTGCCCATGGGCGCTTCTGTACAGCCCATGATGGGTACTGAGGACATTATGTGGACCTGTAAGTTCAGAAACGGCGTTGTAAAACGCTTCAAGTTCCCCATCAGAACCACTCCCGAAGGCGAAGCCAACGCTTATGAAGCTCTGAAGGGTAAAGACCTGGCGTCAGGCCTGCTTTCCACTGAGGAAGCCGACGGTATGACACTGGTTGCGCCTACCGAACTGGCATAGGTTGCTTAAATTTAATTTCTGATACTTATAAAATTTTTGGAGGTATATAATGGCATTACCTAACAAACCTGCTGGTGAAATTAAAACCGTTAGAGAGCCAGAGGTAGAAAAAAGAGACGTTGATGTTCTGATCATCGGCGGTGGCATGGCTGCCTGCGGTACTGCATTTGAGATCAAAAAATGGGCTGATGACGACACCAAAATCCTGCTGGTCGATAAAGCTGCTCTTGAAAGATCCGGCGCTGTTGCCCAGGGTCTGTCCGCCATCAACACCTATATCGGTTCCAACAAACCTGAAGACTATGTCCGCATGGTCCGTAACGACCTGATGGGTATTGTTCGTGAAGACTTGATCTTTGACCTTGGCCGTCACGTTGACGATTCCGTACATCTGTTCGAAGAATGGGGACTTCCCATCTGGAAAAAAACCGACGACGGTAAAAACCTCGACGGTAAAAAAGGCATGAAATCCGGCACGCTTAAAGCCGGTGCTACACCGGTTCGTACCGGTAAATGGCAGATCATGATCAACGGTGAATCCTACAAGAGAATCGTTGCTGAAGCCGGTAAAAAAGCCCTTGGCGACGAAAACATCCTCGAAAGAGTTTTCATCGTTGAAATCCTCAACGACAAGAATGATCCCAAAAGAGCTGCCGGTGCGGTTGGTTTCTCCGTACGTGAGAACAAAATTTATATCATCAGCGCAAAAGTTATGATGGTTGCCTGCGGTGGCGCGGTTAACATTTACCAGCCCCGTTCCGTTGCCGAAGGTAAAGGCCGTGCCTGGTATCCCGTATGGAATGCCGGTTCCACCTACACCATGGCTCTTAGAGCCGGTGCTGAACTTTCCATGATGGAAAACCGTTTCACCCCGGCCCGTTTTAAAGACGGTTACGGCCCTGTTGGTGCCTGGTTCCTGCTGTTCAAAGCAAAAACCGTTAACGGCCTTGGTGAAAACTATGCCGGTTCCGATGATGCCAAAGCTGAGCTTGCAAAATATGCACCTTACGGAACTGCCGCCGTAACACCGACCTGTCTGCGTAACCACCTGATGATGAAAGAATACAAAGAAGGCCGCGGTCCTATCATCATGGAAACCACCAAAGCCCTTGCTGCTCTTGGCGAAACCATGGACAAAAAAGAGCTGAAACACCTTGAGTCAGAAGCTTGGGAAGATTTCCTTGACATGTCCGTTGGCCAGGCAGGCCTGTGGTGTGCAACCAACACCGAGCCCGAGAAAAAAGACTCAGAAATTATGCCCACCGAACCGTACCTGCTGGGTTCTCACTCCGGCTGCTGCGGCATCTGGTGCTCAGGCCCCGAAGAAGACTGGGTACCGGCTTCCTACAAATGGGGTTACAACAGAATGACCACCGTTAAAGGTCTGTTCACTGCTGGTGACGGCGTTGGCTGTTCAGGTCATAAATTCTCTTCTGGTTCCCACGCAGAAGGCCGTATCATTGCCAAGTCCATGATCCAGTACCTGAAAGCCGAAGGCGACAAAGTTTCCGGTTTTGCTGAAACCGATAAGGAACTGGTGGATATGGTTTACTATCCGGTATACAACTACCTGGATAACTGCGCATACACCACAGCAGAAAACGTGAACCCCAACTACTGCAAACCTGCCGGCATGGCCATGCGTCTGATGAAGATGACCAATGAGTATGGTGCTGGTACCGGTACTTTCTACATGACCAACGGCAAATCCCTTGAAGTTCTCATGGACCTGTTCGAAATGTTCCGTGAAGACCTTGAAAAAATTGCTGCTGGCGATCTGCATGAACTGCTCAGAGCATGGGAAATTATTCATCGTCTCTACACTGTTCAGGCCCACACCCGTCACATCCAGTTCCGTGAAGAATCCCGCTTCCCCGGTTTCTACTACAGAGGCGACTTCATGGGTCAGAATGACGCAGAATGGTTCTGCTTTGTCAACTCCTCATATGACAAAAAGACCAACGAGTGGACCCTGAAAAAAGAACCCTACGTTAAAATTATCTCCGACTAGTGCGGTAAGACGTTTTAACCTAAGGATGTCTTGATATGAACCTCCAGGTGCCGGCTTACCGGTGCCTGGGGGTTTTTTCAGATTATGCCTGCCCGGTCCTGTCTCCTTTTTTGCAAGCTTGCAAGTAAACGGTTTATAGGTTAATTTGCAATCTTGCGAATAAGGAGATCAGGATGCCGCCCCGGACTTAACCGGATATATTGGTTTTGCCGGGATCCGGCATACAAAGATTTGGAACTTATACACAACACAACTACACAACTTAAATGCACGGAGGGACAGCATGACTACAGAAAATTCAGCCCCGGTAAGTGGAAGCATTATGGTGGTTGGTGGTGGAATCAGCGGCCTGACAACCGCTTTGGAAGCTGCCGAAGTGGGCTACGAAGTCTTCCTGATTGAAAAGGAAGCTTCCCTTGGTGGAAGAGTCACCCAGCTCAAGCACTACTTCCCCAAACTCTGCCCGCCTACCTGCGGTCTTGAAATCAATTACAGACGCCTCAAAGACAACAAGAACATTAAGGTGTACACGCTTTCCGAGGTACAGAAGGTTGACGGCACGCCCGGAGATTACACCGTCTCTGTAAAAACCGCACCCCGGTATGTAAACAGCAGCTGCACCTGCTGTGGTGAATGTGAAAAAGTGTGCGAAACTGAAATCAGCAATGAATTCAATTTTGGCATGGATCGCCGCAAAGCCGCATATCTGCCCCACAACATGGCCTTCCCCCAGAGGTATGTCATGGATCCGGCCATGGGAAAGGATGACCGGGACAAGGTTAAAGAAGCCTGCAAATATAACGCCATTGACTTCAGCATGGAAGAAAGCACATTTGACCTGAAAGTCGGTGCCGTTGTATTCACCACCGGATGGCAGCCCTATGATGCCACCCGCATTGACAATCTTGGTTTTGGCCGGTATCCGAACATCATCACCAACATGATGCTGGAACGGTTAGCCTCTTCCAACGGCCCCACCCAAGGTAAAATCGTCCGTCCGTCCGACGACAAGGCACCGGAAACCATTGCCTTTGCCCAGTGTGCAGGGTCCAGGGACGAGAACCATCTGCCCTATTGCTCATATATCTGCTGCCTGGCATCCTTAAAACATGCCACATATATCAGGGCCCAGTATCCGGATGCAAAAATTTACATCTACTACATTGATCTGCGGACCCCCGGCAGAAAATACGAAAACTTCTATGCCAAACTCAAGGCAGACGAAAACGTATTTTTTATAAAAGGAAAGGTGGCCGAAGTCAGTGAAGAGAGCGGCACCGGCAACATCAATCTTGTGGCCGAAGACACCATCTCCGGAGAAAAAATCAGACAGACCGTTGATATGCTGGTGCTGGCCACCGGAATGCAGCCCACCTGCGCCATTGATAAGCCTGCAGCGGATCTGACCTTTGATGACGAAGGCTTTATTATCAATGACTTTTCCAAAGGCGGCCTGTTTGCAGCAGGATGTGCCAATAAACCGGCCGATGTTGTGACATCCAACCAGAATGCAACCGGCATGGCCCTTAAAGCCATTCAGACTCTGAGGAGGTAACGAACCATGGATAAAAAATACGGCGTATATATCTGTACAGGCTGTGGTATCGGCGACACACTTGACATGGAAGCGTTAACCGGTGTCCCCGGCGATGAGGGCATCAACTGCACCACCCACCCCTTCCTGTGCTCCAAAGCAGGTGTTGAACTTATTAAAAAGGATATTGACGAGGGCAAGGTAAACGCCATGGTTATCGGCGCCTGCTCCCGCCGGGTGAACTTTGATGTATTTAACTTCCCCGGGTGCATTATTGAACGGGCCAATTTAAGGGAAGGCGTAGTATGGCCCCATTCCCGGGAGACCTATCCGGCCCTGACCGAAGAGCAGAAAGATGATGGAGAAAGTTTTGACCGGATCCAGATGAAGGCTCAGGATTATATCAAAATGGGCATGATCCGCCTGGAAAAGGTTAAACTGCCCGAGCCTTACCAGACACAATCCTTTTCTAAAAAAGTCCTGGTCATCGGTGGCGGCGTAACCGGTATGTCCGCAGCCCTTGATGCTGCCAAAGCAGGTTATGAGGCGACCATCGTAGAAAAAGCAGCAACCCTTGGCGGGTATGCAGCCAAACTGCGCAGCCAGATGCCTGTTCAATCTCCTTTTGAAACCCTCCAGGCGCCGGTGGTGGACGCCCTGATCCAGGAAGTGGAAGGCAACGCCAACATTGATGTGCGCACGAACACCCTTGTGGCACGTATTGCGGGCCAGCCCGGAGAGTTCACCGTAACCATGAAAAAACCCGGTGAAAAGATCCCCTTTGACGTACCCTATCCCCTGCCTCCTGAAGAGCTGGTGGATGAAAACGGCAAGGAACTGGATGCCGACGCGGCCCATGAAAAATACCTGAAATACAATGAAGGCAAAGAAGACATCCTCAGTCTTGACCCCAACGGAGAGCTTTACGGCGCAGTTGTTCTGGCAGCCGGCTGGCGGCCCGATGTCCTTAAAGGCGAAACATACGCCCACCTGGCTGTGGACAATCCCGATGTGGTCACCAATGACGAATTTGAAATGATCGCGGCCAAGGGTAAAATCCTGCGTCCATCCAACGGCAAACCTGCCAAAAATGTGATATTTATCCAGTCTGCCGGCAAAGATGAAGATGACAGGGATTTTGAATATACCGGCGCCGTGACCTCCATGGTTGCCTTGAAACAAGCCCGTTATGTCCGGGAAGACTATGCTGACGGCAAGGCCTATGTCATTTACCAGCACATGAGAACCCCGGGCCTGCAGGAATATTTCTACAAAGCCATGCAGCAGGATGATGGCATTTTCCTGACCAAGGGTGCGGTTACCGATGTTACGGCCATGAGTTCAGAACTGATGGTGACAGCCAAAAACACACTGCTGGGTGACAGCATAGTGCTTAAAGCAGACATGGTTGTTGTGGCAAGCGGCATGGTTCCGGCCACCAAGGACAATCCGGTCATCAACCTGGCCTACCGCCAGGGTCCAGGCTTCCGGGACAATGATATTTTCGGCCAGTATGCGGATTCAAACTATATCTGCTTCCCCTATGAAACCCAGAGAACCGGTATTTACGCCGCCGGTACTGTCCGGCGGGCCATGACCATTGAAGAGTCCATGGAAGACGCCGCCGGCGCTGCACTGAAAGCCATCCAGTGTATTGAAAGCGCCAACCGCGGCATGGCGGTCCACCCCCGTTCCGGCGACATGACTTTCCCGGACTTCTTCTTCCAGAGATGCACCCAGTGCAAACGCTGCACGGTTGAATGCCCCTTCGGCGCCCTGGATGATGATGCCAGAGGAACCCCAAAAGCCAATCCCACCCGCTGCCGCCGCTGCGGTACCTGCATGGGTGCCTGCCCGGAACGTATTATCTCCTTTGCCGATTATACCATTGACAGTATCGGTTCCCAGGTCAAGGCCATCAGCGTTCCGTCCGAGGAAGATTATAGTGAACCGCCCCTGCGCTTTCTGGCCCTGGTATGTGAAAACGATGCATTCCCTGCATTGGATATGGTGGGGATGAACCGCGTGGATTATTCACCTGATGTCCGGATGATTCCGGTTCGCTGCCTGGGTTCTGTCAATACCATCTGGATCAAGGACGCTCTGGCCCAGGGCATTGACGGTGTTATTCTCATCGGCTGCAAGCATGGCGATGATTACCAGTGCCATTTTGTCAAAGGTTCCGAACTTGCTGAAATCCGGGTCAAAAAGATCGGCGATGCGCTTGCTTCACTGGCCCTTGAAAATGAGCGTGTAGCATTTGCGGAAGTCGCCATTGACGAATATGACAAACTGCCCCAGATCATCAACGATTTTGTTGAAGAAGTGGACGCACTTGGCCCGAACCCGTTCAAAGGTTTCTAACTGCGGCATATAAACTTAATGGAGGTATCTACTACTATGAGTGCCAATTATATCCCCCAACCAGATCTGGGATTCATTACCGAGATTAAAGGTCTTGGCGGAGAAACCCTGAAAAAATGTTACCAATGCGCCACATGTTCCGTGGCCTGCCCCATTGCACCTGAAGACAGCCCTTTCCCCAGAAAGGAAATGATCGCTGCCTCCTGGGGGCTTAAAGATAAACTGATCGGGAACGCAGATATCTGGTTGTGCCACCAATGCGGAGACTGCACAGATATGTGCCCCCGGGGCGCAGCCCCCGGTGATGTACTGGCAGCGATCCGTTCCGCAGCCATCACTGAATACGCAACCCCGAAATCCCTTGCCAAGGCCATAAATGATCCGTCCAAACTGCCGCTTCTGCTGGGTATCCCGGCAGCCTGGTTTGCGCTGCTTGCCATTATCACCACTGCCTTCGGCGGCATCATGGAAAAAATTTTCCATGCCCTGTTCGGCGATGCCCTTGGCGGCCGCCTTCACTGGTCCCATGCCCATGAAGGCGCAGAACATGTGATTGCCCATTCCAACTTTGTATCCACCTGGTTTGTGGATATGACCTTTGTTCCCACGGCTATTTTTGCAACGGTTGTTTTCTTTCTTGCCCTGAAGCGCTTCATTGTCGATATCCATGACAATGCGGTTCTCGAAGGCAAAACAGAGAATACCAGTCTGGATTACAAAGCCCTTTTACTGTCTATTAAAAATATCATCCCCATGGTATTGAAACATGACAAATTCAACCAGTGCGAAGCCAATAAAAATCGTTCCACCCCGCATATGATGGTGCTTTTTGCCTTTATCGGCCTGTTCATTGTCACTGCAGTATGCGGCATCATGCTCTATGTGGGCGGTTATGCCGGCCCCTATCCCCAGCTCAATCCCATCAAATGGCTGGCCAATATTGCAGGTGTTTCCCTGGTCATTGGTTCAGGCATGATGATCAAGAACAGACTGACCAACAAGAACCAGGTCACTGCGTATAAAGACTGGTTCATTCTTGGTGTTGTCTTCGCCCTGGGGCTTTCCGGCATGCTCACGGAAATGGCCCGCCTGGCTGAAATCGCATGGCTTTCCTACTTCTTTTACTGGATTCATCTGATTGCCATTTTTGAACTGTTTGCATTCCTGCCGTTTTCAAAAATGGCCCACATTGTTTACCGTACGGTTGCCATGGGCTATGCAGATTACGCCAACAGAAAATAGTTTTTAAGCTGCACAATTGGTGGAAAGGGGCTGGTTAAACCAGCCCCTTTTTTTTTATGTTCCTGTTCTTGTCTTATACTAAATATTCCAGTATAGATAAATTAAATTTATTATTTATAAACTCACAGGAGGCAAAAACATTGAACAAAATTGCTGTACTTGCCGGAGATGGTATTGGTCCGGAGGTCATGAGACAGGCAGTCAGGGTGCTTGATACGGCTGCTGATATTTTTGATTTTAAACTATCCTTCGAATACGCGGATGTAGGCGGTGCAGCCATTGATAATCATGGCAAAGCACTGCCGGACTCGACCCTGGCATTGTGCGAACAAAACGATGCCATTTTGTTTGGTTCTGTTGGCGGTCCTAAATGGGAAAAACTGCCACCGGAGGAACAGCCTGAACGTGCTTCGCTTCTGCGGTTACGCAAACACTTTGGCTTATACTGCAACCTAAGACCGGCCAAAGTATTCTCCTCCCTTGCATCAGCGTCTCCCCTGAAGCCGGAAATTGTAAAAAACGGATTTGACATTTTATGTGTCAGAGAACTGACTGGCGGGATCTATTTTGGCCAGCCCAGGGGGCGACGAGGCAGCGGCCCGGATGAAACCGCATTTGATACCATGGTCTACTCCCGATTCGAGATTGAGCGTATTGCCAGAATGGCTTTTGAGGCTGCCAGGAAAAGGCGCAGCATTGTAACGTCTGTGGACAAGGCCAATGTACTGACCTCCATGGTGCTGTGGCGGGAAACCGTCACAGAAATCGCTAAATCATATCCCGATGTCACCTTGAATCATATATACGTTGACAATGCCGCTATGCAGCTTGTCCGAGACCCCCACCAGTTTGATGTCCTTTTATGCGGAAATATGTTTGGAGATATCATATCTGACGAATGTGCCATGATCACAGGATCAATGGGACTGTTGCCCTCGGCAAGCCTGAATGAAAAAAAATTCGGCCTTTATGAGCCGGCTGGCGGCTCAGCACCGGATATTGCGGGCAAAGGCATAGCCAACCCCATTGCCCAGATCCTGTCCGCAGCCATGATGCTGAAATACACCTTTGAACAAACCCAGGCCGCTGATGCCATTGAGGCAGCAATTTCCAATGTTATTGACAGGGGAATTCTCACAGCAGACCTGACCGAAAAAAAAGAGAATGCAGTCAGTACCGAAGAAATGGGAACTACGATTATTAATGCCCTGAGAAACTAAAAGAACAAAGGGCTTTTGAGGTAACTCAAAAGCCCTTTTGTTTTATTGTGGCGGGAGTGACGAGACTTGAACTCGCGGCCTCTAGCGTGACAGGCTAGCGTTCTAACCAACTGAACTACACCCCCGTATCTTGCTTTTATGGTGGGCGATGCAGGGATCGAACCTGCGACTTCAAGCTTGTAAGGCTTGCACTCTCCCAGCTGAGTTAATCGCCCGAGACAGCGGCTTTATACCAAGTCCCCATATGGGTGTCAAGCAAAATTATTCTTTTTTTATTTTTTCTAAGCCTTCGCTTAGGATTTTAATCAAATCCTTGCAAAATCATGGAGACATTGTTATAGTTATTTCCTTTAATATATATACAGTTAAAATAATTTAATGCACAATCTTATCACCTCTTTTCCTGACAATGATCAAAATAAAACAGGGGACACCCCAAGACCAAAACCCCTGATTTATAATGTCAGCAACAAAAGTAAAATTTAGGAGTCGATAATGGAACCTGTTCAGGGATACCTGGAAATCATGGACAAGGGCTTTGGTTTTCTAAGGAATATTGAAGAAAATTTCCATCCCAAGCCTGAAAATCCATATGTACCCAACAGCTTGATACGCAAGCTCAATCTCAGAGAAGGCAGCTTTA
The DNA here is from genome assembly GCF_050177295.1 of Desulfobacter sp. NCBI lineage: Bacteria > Pseudomonadati > Thermodesulfobacteriota > Desulfobacteria > Desulfobacterales > Desulfobacteraceae > Desulfobacter > Desulfobacter sp. The sequence goes on along the minus strand of NZ_JBFXHE010000002.1, from coordinate 44,363 downwards.
TTCAGGGTTATGGAGAAAAAAAGAGCCCGCAGAATGTAAATGCTGCACTCATACGCATTGAGACCATCAACAACCTTCCCTTTGACGAATTCATAAAAACGCCAATGCTTCAGGAACAGGTCAGCATCAACCCCTTTGAAAGATACCATCTTGCCCAGGGGCCTGATGACCTTACAGGAAAAGCTTTAGATCTGATTGTTCCCATCGGCATGGGGCAGCGTGGTCTGATCATCGCCCCGCCAAAATCCGGAAAAACGACAATTTTAAGACACATGGCCAATTCTGTGGTCACCAACCACCCTGATGCCAAAATATTTGTCCTGCTTGTGGATGAACGGCCTGAGGAGGTTACCGATTTCCAAAGAGGACTGACAGGGGCCCATGTGCTGTATTCCTCTGCTGACCAGCAAATTGGCCAGCACATGAGGATGACCCGCCTTGCGATGCACACGGCCATCCGATGCACGGAAATCGGTCAGGATGCCGTCGTTTTCATCGACTCTTTAACCCGGATGACCCGGGCGTTTAATAATGACACGGATTCCTATGGCAAAACCATGAGTGGCGGTCTTGGTGCAAACGCAATGGAGTTTCCCAGAAAAATTTTCGGAGGTGCCCGCAAGCTTGAGAACGGCGGTTCCCTGACAATCATTGCCACGATTCTGGTCGAGACAGGCAGCCGCATGGATGATGTTATTTTCCAGGAGTTCAAAGGTACCGGCAACATGGATCTTTACCTGTCCAGGGCGTGTGCCGAACAACGAATCTGGCCGGCCATTAATATCAACAAATCCGGGACCCGGAAAGAAGATCTGCTCATGGAAACTGAAGAGTATGAAAACATGGTTAATATTCGCCGCAGCATTGCGTCGTTAGATGAAGTCACGGCCATGTCACAGTTTTTGTCCATAGTCCAAGACAATTTTTAGAAGACAACTTATAAAATAACACGCCGGTTTTATTTTACAATAAGGATCTGAAGATCACATACATTGGTGTTGGTGGGGCCGGTTTTGAACAGATGTCCTGCCGCATCAAAGTAGGTGTATGAATCATTCCTGGCCAGGTATTCACTGATATTTATACCTGCCTTTTTTCCTGCCTCCAGAACAGCCCCGGATGCAAATGCCCCGGCCGCATCCGTGGGGCCGTCATTGCCGTCCGTGGCACCTGAAAGAAAAAATATATTTTCAATCCCGACAGGGTTGATGTCAAGCTCCTGAAGAAAGGACAGGGCCATTTCCTGGTTCCGTCCACCTTTACCGTTCCCCTGAATGGTGACCGTGGTTTCTCCACCGGCAAGTACGCAGGCTGGACGTTGTGGAGGCAGGTTGCCAAGGGCAATATCCCGGGCCATACCGGAAAAGACCCTGGCAATTTCCCGGGCTTCGCCGGTGATCCGGGAACTTAGCACCAGGGTGTTATATCCAAGACTTTCCGCCTTTTGCCGGGCCGCATTCAGGGCAGACAGGTTATTGCCTAAAAGAATGTTGTGAACCTTTGAAAAAATCTTGTCACCACTGACTTCGTCTTTATCTGTCTTTTGCAGCGCACCGGATTCCAGCATTTTTACCACCCTTGCCGGCAGTCTGGATGACAATTCGTATTTTTTTATAATGCCAAGGGCCTGGGTAAAGGTGGTAAAATCCTGTGCTGTGGGACCGGAGGCAATGGCACCAAGGTCATCGCCCACCACATCGGAAAGGATCAGGTTCACAGATGTGCCAGGGTACATGTGCCGGGCAAGTTTTCCGCCCTTGATGCCGGACAGCTGTTTTCGTACACTATTGATTTCATTGATTCCAGCCCCGCAGGCCAGCAGGAGTTCAGTGGTTTTCTGTTTGTCTGCAAGGGTAATGGATGTCCCCCCGCATTCCCCCGGACAAGTCAGAAGGGCGGAACCGCCCCCGGAAATCAAATTGATGAACAGGGTCATTTCACCCCCTTTTACCGCAATATCAATGATCTGCTTCGCTGCAAAAACGCTGTGCTTGTCCGGGACCGGGTGGCCTGCTTCGATGATTTCAATTTTTTCTAAAATGTCTGTGTGCCCTTTTTTGACTGAAATGAGTCCTCCAGAAAGTTTCGGCCCGAGAATCTCTTCCATTGCCCTTGCCATGGGCGCTGTGGCCTTTCCTGCGCCAAGCACATATATGTTTTCAAATTTGTCCAAAGACAGGCGATTCTCCTGGTTTTCAAGACGGATGTTAAGGGTGTTGCTGTCCAGGGTTACCCTTGACTGCACCATGGCGTAGGGATCCACCCGTTTGATTGCCGCCTGGTATATGGCTTTCAGATCAGAAAATGGTTGTGACGGGTTCATGATTTTTCCCTGAAACACTGGCTGATGGGTTAAGCGAATCTGTTGTTTATAACGCGATAGGTCAGGGTCTCAGACCGATGCCCTAGTTTTTTCCAGCAGATCATTCAGTAGCTGCCCTGCTTTTTCAATATAAGATCCAGGTAAAAGGTCTTTCATGGCCTTGTGATCTGCAAAGCGCATAAGCATGGCCTGGGCAAAAGACTTGTTGGTCATCAGAAACTGGGTGAAATGGGGGACCCGGGGCCTGGGCTTGGAAATGACATAGGTATCAAAAAATATCCGGTAAAATTCCCTTTGGGGCCGGTAATGGACGGCAAAGGCCTGGAGCCGTTTACTGATTTCGGGAATGGCGTCCCTGGGAAATACCTTTTTGCCGGCATATTCTTCAAGGATAAAAAAACTTTTTTCCATAAGTGCGGACCGTATCCTGATCATGATCTCCCGGTCCTTGTCATGGGTCACTTCACAGATCATGTCACAAAGACTCAAAACCGATTCTAAGGATTCAAAATCGGTTTTAAGAATCAATGCGATATACGCGATTTTTACATCTTCTTTTTCATCCGTAAGCCGGGACTCATCCGGATCAAGGTTTTCAATGGCCCGCCGGATTCCAAACAATGCCCTTTCCACCCGTCCCAGGCCGGCACTGCTGTTGCCCTCTTCCATAGACACCCGGTTAATTTTGTCTGCAAGCGCCTTGAACATCAGCTGGAAAAGATCATTCACCGGGGCCTGGAATGCCGGGTTATGGGTAAATTCCCGGCAGAACCGTGTAATGTGCGGTACGCTGAACAGGATATTCATCCTGTACCGCAGGGCGGAAACAGCAGTCTGGTGTGGCATTCCCCCCTGTTCAAGCGCTTTGGGCCATACATCGAAAAACAGCCACAGCATATTTTGCCTGAGTTTGGAAAATGTATCGCCGATGATGGATCTGGAAGGAAGGTCCAGAATCTGATGCAGCCGGTACGCCATGGTCAGGAATTGGTCTATTTTTTTTAACACACCATAGATGGCTGTATCCAGCCTTTCCATGGACTTTAAGTACTCTTTTTTGTTTTCCTGGCTGGATACGGTCCGGGCACGGGTATGAAGCAGCTTGGTGAATATATCATTGTAGCCGGCGATCTCCTGCCGGGATTTACTGGTGATGGAGCCCAGGGTTGTTTTTTCCATGCTCGGCAGTCTGGCGCCGGCCAGCCGGCAGATCAGGTATGCGTCATTGATATCCTGGAGGTATTCAAACCAGGGCTTGTCCTGGGCCAGGCTGAAAATAAGCCCTTTCAGGGTGTTGGATACAAGGCCTTTATAATCCCTGCCCGCTGTGCTTTGTTTGATAATGAACTGCATATCAGGGTTAAGCAGCCTGTCGTCCTGGTTTCCTATATTGGTTTTTGCCAGGTGAAAATAGGTAATGATGATATTGGTGGTGAGCAGTTCAATGATGGTTTTATTGTCTGCTTCCTGGATGTCATTCTGAGAAATGCTGACCCCCAGATCAAATGAGACAGCCGGCAGATCCAGGATCAATACCTTAAACAATGTAGAAAGTTCCTCGATATACTGGTCCGGCAGCACAAATTGGGCTTTTCCCATCTCTCCAAGAAAAAAACGGGTAATCCTTTTAATGGGGACCAGGGGATAGCCGCGCTCGTCTTCAGGGTATTTTTTTACAGGCGTCAGGCCTTCACCACCTTGGCGCATGATTTCCGGCATGTCATTGGTATACAGCCTGTCCCGGAAGGTTAGGATTTTATTTTCGGTCAGTATTGTCAACGATATCTATTCCCAAGGCAGTGTCACCATCTATGGTGAAACGGGTCTGAAAGATTTTTACATTATTTCTGATCTCAAGGATTTCCATTGATGCATCCGGACCGTTTATCATGGTTCCCGGGGTGACCCGGCCTGAGACAACGGCCTGGGCCACCCCCGGGTTGCATTGCTGCCACTGGGTAAAATTGCCCTGTTCGCTTCTCAGGTTTTCAAGGGTATTTTCCAGCTGGATCACTTCGGCCTTGAATTTTTCTCTCTGGCTTTTTTTCTCTTCAATGCGGTCAAGCATCTGGTTCAGCTCTCTGTCTAAACGCACCAGCAAGCGGTTGTTCACCTGGATCTGGGATTTAAGTCCGCGTGCAAAGGGATCTCCCGGGCTTTTTGACAACAAAAAGTTTTCCTGTCTTGCGTGATCAATTTTGTGAACCAGCCCCAATGTATTTGTTGTGTCACGAAAAATTTCTTTAGACAGGGAATCCAGCTCTTCATGGATCTCTTCCTGTCTTCCCATGCTGTGTTCAATTCGGTCCTGGATACGTTTCAGTTCCCGGTCAGTGAAAATGTCGACACCAAAGGTAACGGTGTTAGGTACGGATTTTTCAGTACCCAGGTGCTGAACAAAAAGCCCTTTGTTGCAGGTGACGTCAGACGAGATGATTTCTCCGTTTTTGATGATTACCGCGCCGGAGGTGACGATCCGGCTGTCCAGGATCTCTTTGTCCACGAAGAGGTTTCCCAGGCAGCAAATCGTGGAGTTCTGTACAAATCTTATGCTGACATTGCCCCGGGCATATACATTGCCGCCGATCATCCCGTTGAAAACCGTAACATCTCCTGTGGACTGGATTTCTCCGCCATCCACCGTGCCGACGTGGACCATATGGCCCATGGCTTTGAATCCGGCCTTGAGTGTACCTTTGATGACGATATCTCCGTTGTAATCAATGTTCCCGGTTTCGAAATTTACATCATTGGGCGCTGTAACGATACAGCTAACCTGAATTTTGCCAGATCGGTCAAGTGTCGGGGTGCCGCTGATTTCAGCATAGACTTCAAGGCCGTCTGGAGAGCATACAACCCCTGTACCGCATTTCAAGGCCATGTCAGTCACGGCAGGGACAGAAATAATCTGGTCAAAAATATTTCTGCCCTCACTGGCTTCAGTCATGGGGAATTTTTTTACCAGCAAACGCCCTTTTTTCACCCAGGGGATGGGGCCCCTGTCTTTGAAATCAATGTTCCCGTCTTCATTAATGCCCCCGGCCTTGAGATAATCTGTTTCGAAAAAATATTCGATCCTGGCATTCTTGCCCAGTACCGGATCAGTCCCCCGCGCCACCCGGAACGGATTGGTCCTGAATCCCGAGGAATCTATAAAGTTTTCCACCTCAAATGGTTCAACCAGACCGTAAACAATGCCCTTATCTTTCAGCTGTTCGGTGATTTTGGCGGCAGTCACCGTGTCTTTAAACTTATCGGTTTTTCTTATAAATGCCGTCATGCCAGGGGCATCAATTTCCAGCATCACGCCGCAGTCAAGTTCCCTGACCAGCGAGTGATCTGTCTGTTCAGGCTCAGGATCTGCCAAAGGCTTGGATGTCCGGCCAGTCTCCTGGTGGGGCTGCACTTTTTGAAGCTGCTGTATAATCTCCTGGTACTGTTCCCGGTCAAGTGTCTGGTCTTGTATCCATATTTTACCGATAAACTCGGGGTGTCTGTTTTCCACAATTTTGTTTTTCTGCCGGGTCATCTCCTGAAGGAATAGTTCTTTGCTGGCAAACCCTAAGTCAACGGCACAGTTTCCGAATACCTGACTTTTCTGGATGTTTTTTAACGCAGCATAGGTGGCCAGAAGCGCTTTCATTTGCTTGTCGGTAAGAATATTTTCCTTTTCAAAATAGTTCTTTAACGCAAGATCAAGGTTGTCTGCGCCGCGACATGATTCCAGGGCTTGTGAGCACTGGGCGTTTGTAATGAATTTTTTCTGTAGGGCAAGTTTTTCAAGCATATAGATCGTCTATTAGAGTAAATATTGCTATTGTGGCGCATCAAGGGTAAAACTTCAAGAAAAAACAAAATATCCCGTCAGCTTTGGATACATTCAGGTCTGTTTTTCCGGCACAACCGCCAAGGGCATGAAAAGCCAAAATCCCTGATATTTTTTTAGTGTCCTTGAGTATTTATTAATCTTTTTTACGAAAGCGTGTTTGACAATAAATATTTGACAAACTCAGGCAAATCTTCAAGGATGCATTCTAACTGACAACACCAAGGAGGTTTCTATATTGGAAAGCTACCGCATTGAATCAAACAAGAAAAAGAGCAGGCTTCCGGCCCGGCTGGATTTCCTCCAAAGTGCTACAGGTCTTGTTCTGGGGCTGTTCGTGTGGGTGCATATCGGTTTGGATGCCAGTATCATTATGGGCCCAGACGCCTTTAACTGGGTATCCAAAAACATGGAACTGGCATTTTTGTCCGACACCGGACATGGTTACCCTATTGCCGTCTTTTTCGCCGTATTCGTTGTGTTTACCTTGTTTATTATCCATGCCCTCCTGGGTATGAGGAAATTTCCCAATTCCTGGAAACAGCACCGTATCATGAAAGACCAGATGGCCATGATGAAGCATCAGGATACCAATTTATGGTATATCCAGGTCCTGACCGGTTTTATGATGATTTTTGCAGGTTCTGTTCATCTTTACACCATGCTTACCCATCCGGGTTCCATTGATCCCGACCTGTGCGCCGGCAGGGTAGTGTCCGACCATATGTGGTTTGTCTATCTGGTCCTGCTGGTGTGTGCGGCGCTTCACGGCAACATCGGCCTTTACCGGCTGTGCATGAAATGGGGCTGGTTCCAGGGGGCTGATTATCACCGCGGCAGGAAAGTCCGGGCAAAACTCAAAAATCTGAGAAACAAGCTGATCATTGTTTATCTGTCAGTGGGTCTTCTCGCTCTTCTGGTCTTTGTGATTTACGGCCTGCGCCACAAAGACGGTGAACCCGATCAGCCCGCCTACGCAACCCAGGCCCATGAGGCTGGGCCCGCAGCGATGGACGATGTACCCGAAGAGGCGCCTGAAACCGAATCCGTCCAGGAACAACCCGCATCCCTTATCGAAGAAACCCTGCCCCATGACAACGCACCTGCTGTCCAGGAATCTGAACCTGCCCATGAAGAAGCGGCAGATGATCAAGGCGACGTCCGGAAAGAAGCCGCAGGTGATGATGAAGCGACCCACCAGGAAGCCGGGCCTTCGGAATCCGAAGCACACGGCGCCCAGGAGGACGCCCTTCACATTGAAGGCGGTCATGGTCCGCAGGAAACACTCTAAGAAAGGAAAATCCCAATGAATATCATATATACGGATTCACTTATCATCGGCGGCGGCCTGGCAGGGCTTCGCGTGGCCATTGCAGCCAGGCAGAGGGGGTATGATGCCATTATCCTGTCCCTGATGCCTGCCAAACGGTCTCACTCTGCAGCGGCCCAGGGGGGCATGCAGGCAAGCCTTGGCGCCTGCATCAAAGGCGAAGGGGATGATGAAGATATCCACTTTGCAGATACGGTTAAAGGATCTGACTGGGGATGTGACCAGGATGTCGCCAGAATGTTTGTCAACACGGCCCCCAAAGCCATCCGCCAGCTCTCGGCCTGGGGCGTTCCCTGGTCCAGGGTCAGGGGCGGTGACAAGGAAGTCATTGTTAACGGCAAAAAGACGGCCATCACTGAAAAACATGAGGCCCACGGCCTGATCACAGCCCGGGATTTCGGCGGCACCCAAAAATGGCGCACCTGCTTTACCGCCGACGGTACCGGCCACGCCATGCTCTATGCCATGGGCAACAAGGCCATCCAGATGAACATCCCTGTCCATGAAAGAAAAGAGGCCATTTCCCTGATTCACGAACACGGCGTGTGCCACGGTGCCGTGGTCCGGGATATGATCACCGGCAAACTTATCGCCTATATTGCCAAGGCCACCACCATTGCCACGGGCGGCTTTGGCAGGCTTTATGCCGTTTCCACCAATGCCGTGATCTGCGAAGGTATTGGCTGCGCCATTGCCCTGGAAACCGGCATTGCCACCCTGGGGAATATGGAAGCGGTTCAGTTTCATCCCACCGGTATTTTGCCGGTGGGTATCCTGGCCTCCGAAGGGTGCCGGGGGGACGGGGGCCTGCTTCTGGATAAGGACGGTTACCGGTTCATGCCCGACTACGAGCCCGAGAAAAAAGAGCTGGCCTCCCGTGACGTTGTATCCCGGCGCATGACCGAGCACATGCGGAAGGACAAAGGGGTCCAGTCACCCTATGGTGAGCATCTCTGGCTGGACATCACCCTTCTGGGGCGCAAGCATATTGAAAAGAACCTGCGCGAGATCAAAGAGATCTGCGAATATTTCCTGGGCATTGATCCGGTCTCGGAATACATTCCTGTAAGACCCACCCAGCACTACTCCATGGGCGGGGTCAGAACCAGGGCCACGGGTGAAAGCCCGACCCTTAAGGGGCTGTTTTCGGCCGGTGAAGCCGCATGCTGGGACTTGCACGGGTTTAACCGACTGGGTGGCAACTCTGTTGCTGAAACCGTTGTGGCCGGCATGATCGTGGGTGAATTTGTGGCAGACTATTGTGCGGCCAGCAGCCTGAAGATCTCCACCACCACCATTGAACATTTTGTGAACCGCGAGGAAAAAATGATTGGAGGCCTGCTCACCCGGGCGCATGGAGAAAACCCCTTCGCGCTTAAAGCTGAGATGCAGAAAATTATGATGGACAAGGTGGGAATTTTTCGCAATGCATCGGATCTGGAGCAGGCTGTGGAAGCGCTCAAAAAGCTCAAGCAGCGGGCAAAAAATATTGCCTTGCGTAACAAGGCCTCCTCAGCCAGCCCCGAACTTGTGGAAGCCATCCGGGTGCCCAAAATGATCAAATTAGCCCAGTGTGTGGCCTATGGTGCCATGCTGAGAACCGAAAGCCGCGGGGCCCATGCCCGGGAAGATTTCCCGGAAAGAAACGACCGGGACTGGCTCAAGCGCACCCTGACCTCCTGGAAGGACGAGAATGCAGATCTGCCGGACGTCACCTATGAAATCCTGGATGTCATGAAGATGGAACTGCCGCCGGGCTCCAGGGGCTATGGTGTGGACAAGACCATTCTTCATCCGGATACGGAAAAACGCGTGGCCCGGATCCAGGAGATCAAAAAAGCCAACAAAAAGGCAGACCGTTTCGAAATACAGGAGCTGCTTAATCCCACGCCCATCCCGGAAAAATTCAAAGGCAAAAACGAGCGTATCGGCAGGGGGTATAACTAATGAGCCGGCAAGGAAGAATTTTAAAATTTGAGATATTTCGGTACACCCCTCAGAAAAGCGGCGACGCGCCGCGCATGGCAACCTATGAGGTCACCGAAGCCCCGGGGATGACCATTTTCATTGCATTAAACGAGATCAGAGAGATTCAGGATCCCTCTTTGCAGTTTGACTTCGTCTGCCGGGCCGGGATCTGCGGTTCATGCGGCATGGTGATCAACGGCAAACCGGATCTGGCCTGCCGGACCCTGACCTCAAAATTTGAGAATGGAGAGATTACCCTGCTGCCCCTGCCCGGATTTGAACTCATCGGTGATCTGTCCGTGAACACGGGCAAATTCATGCAGGCCATGAGCGAGCGGGTGGAATCCTGGATCCATGATATTGAAACTGACGATATGGATTTCAACAAACTGGAAGCGCGCATGGACCCCGATATCATGGATGAGATATATGAGCTGGAACGCTGCGTGGAGTGCGGGTGCTGCGTGTCTGCCTGCGCCACAAAACGTATGCGGCCGGATTTTCTGTCCGCCGTGGGTCTCATGCGCCTGGCCCGGTTTTATGTGGATCCCAGGGACAAGCGAACCGATGAAGAATTTTACGAAATCATCGGTGATGACGACGGGGTGTTTGGCTGCATGACCCTTCTGGGGTGCGAGGATCACTGCCCCAAGGATCTGCCTCTCCAGACCCAGATTGCATTCCTAAGACGCAGGATGGCTATGGTTAAATAGGGACGCAGAAAAACATAAAAGAAAATTGGACAATTTGTCCGGACTTTTATATTAAATATTTCAAATAATGTCGGCAGGCAACAGAAGTTTAAAATATGCTGCTTGTCAAATCTTCTAAAAAGAGGGACAAACTAAAAAGGGATACACTAATGGAATTTAATTATGCACCCATGTTTCCACTGAAAAAAGATGCAACGCAATACCGCCTGTTAACCAAGGATCATGTCCGGGTCAGGGAATTTGAAGGCCGGGATGTCGTCATGGTGGAGCCCGTTGCATTGACTCTGCTGGCCAATGCTGCGTTTAAGGATGTGGCTCATCTTTACCGGGCCGGACATCTGGAGCAGGTACGGGCTGTGATTGATGACCCTGAAAGTTCCGACAATGACCGCTATGTGGCCCTGGAACTTTTGAAAAACGCTGTAATTTCGGCTGAAAAGGTCTATCCCATGTGCCAGGACACCGGCACCGCCATTATTATGGGCAAAAAAGGCCAGCAGGTCTGGACCTGGTCCGATGACGAGTGTGAATTATCCAAAGGCGCCTTTGAAGCCTATACACAAAACAATTTGCGGTATTCCCAGAATGCGCCGCTCACCATGTACAAGGAAGTGAATACCAAAAATAATATGCCGGCCCAGGTGGAAATCGCTGCGGTCCAGGGTGATGAATACAACTTCCTGTTCATGGCAAAAGGCGGCGGTTCTGCCAATAAAACAGCCCTGTTCCAGATGACCAAGGCAGTACTCAATACCGAAGAGAGCCTGATTAACTTCATGCTGAAGGAAATGAAGCACTTAGGCACAGCAGCCTGTCCTCCCTATCACATCGCATTTGTCATTGGCGGAACCTCTGCGGAACTGAATCTCAAGGCTGTGAAACTGGCATCGGCCCGTTACCTGGATACCCTGCCCACCCAGGGCAGCGAAACCGGCCATGCGTTCAGGGACATTGACCTTGAGCAGAAAGTTCTGGATCGATCCAGGGGCTTAGGGCTTGGGGCACAATTCGGCGGCAAATACTTTGCCCTGGATATCCGGGTGGTAAGACTGCCCCGGCACGGGGCTTCCTGTCCCATCGGCATTGGCGTCTCATGTTCTGCTGACCGTCAGATCAAGGGTAAAATCACCCGGGACGGCGTGTTCCTGGAACAGCTGGTTGAAAACCCGGCGGAATATATGCCGGCCAGCGAACCTGAAATGGCGCCCGCTGTTGAAATAGATCTGAACCGGCCCATGGATGAAATCCGGGCTGAACTGACCAAGTATCCGGTATCCACGCGCCTCTCGTTGAGCGGAAAAATCATTGTGGCCAGGGACATTGCCCATGCCAAGTTCATGGAACGGTATGAAGCGGGCAAGGGGCTGCCCGATTACATTAAAAACCACATCATCTATTATGCAGGGCCTGCAAAAACGCCCGAAGGTGAAGCCTCAGGATCGTTCGGGCCCACCACGGCCGGCCGCATGGATCCCTATGTGCCTATTTTCCAGAAACAAGGGGCTTCCATGGTCATGCTGGCCAAGGGCAACCGGTCCCAGGTTGTCACCGATGCCTGCAAGACCTACGGCGGTTTTTACCTTGGATCCCCTGGCGGTCCGGCCGCGCGTCTGGGCAAGGACTTCATTAAAAAGGTCGAGTTGGTCGAATATGAAGAGCTGGGCATGGAAGCCGTATGGATGATCACGGTGGAAAAGTTCCCTGCGTTTATCATTGTTGATGATAAAGGAAATGATTTTTTTAAAGGGTTGGTATAAATATTAATCTGATATTTGACCTGTTTTTGTAGAAAAGTCTTTGTTTTTCTACGGAATCAAAAAAAATCAAACAGGACAGACAGCGGCTGCCGGATCTATTTGCGATGCCTGTCTGTCCTGTTTCCATCTGACAGGGAAATTATATGGAAGTCATTCTGCTGATGGCCTCAACTGTGGACGGTAAGATTGCCAGAAATTCCAGCCAGTTTGTGGACTGGACCGGCAAAGCCGATAAAAAATATTTCGTGGAACAGACCCAAAAGGCAGGTGTTATGATCATGGGATCAAAAACCTATGACACCATTGGAAAACCCCTGCCGGGCCGCCTTAATATTGTCATGACCCGGGATAAATCCAGGCAAAGTGATCAGGACAACCTGGTATTTACGGATCTGTCCCCGGCCCGGATTCTTGAAGACCTTGAGCTTGAGGGGTATACCAGTGCAGTCCTGGTTGGCGGAGCCACCGTCAATTCGTTGTTTGCCCGTGACAACCTGATCACCCAGGTGCACCTGACCATAGTGCCCCGGCTGTTTGGTTCAGGGCTGTCCATATTTGCCCCGCCCCTTGACCTTGACCTTGGCCTGACGCTTGAGTCCAGTCAGGCGTTCGGAGAGGGGAATATTCTGCTTATTTATCGCGTGGGGACACATGAAAAATAATGTAATCACAGAAAAGAAAAAAAACTTTATTGTCCGCTTTTTTGAATGGATCGCAAAGGGGACCCAAAGGGCCAATCAACAAGGGAATGGCCCTTGCAAATCCTGAACGCCGAGAAAATGACCGGCCCGGCGGGCTGGATATTCTTAGGAATTCAGAAAAAAGGAGTGTTCAATTATGCACAAAAAACAAAGAATACGGGTTGCAGCCGCCTGCTCCGTGCTTGCTTTACTGTGTATTGCACTGGTGTGGGTTCTACCCGCTGGTGCCTCTTCCAGTGAAAATGCCTTTAAACCGGATCAATTCATTGATCCTGAGACCTGCGGGGGGTGTCACGATGAGATTCTGGCCCAGTGGCAGGGTTCCATGCATAACCTTTCCCATAAAGACCCGGTTTATACCCGGGTGGCAAAGTTTTTTCGCCAGGGCCTGACTGATGCAGGACAGATTGAGGAGGCCGAGTCCTGCGTGAAGTGTCATACCCCTGTGGGATATGTTACAGGTTTTCCCCAAAAACTGTCCGATGATCTATCCCAGATCCAAAAAATCCCTGCCCAGGGCATCCAGTGCGACTATTGCCATGTGGCCGTAGACGTCACCCGGATGTACAATAACGGACTGGTTTTATCCCCCGGGCAGGGCGAGGATAATCCCGGTGTCAAGCACGGCCCCTTTGACGATGCTGAACCGGATTTTCACGATGCCGCTTTTTCACAACTGCATACAGATTCAAAAATCTGCGGTACCTGCCATAATGTCAAGCATATGGCCTTTGGCACCGACCTTGAAACCACATACACGGAATGGGAAAATAGTCCGTATAACAGCCCTGTTCCTGAAAAGCATGTTCCCTGCCAGGGGTGCCACATGTACCAGCGGCCCGGGGTGCCGGCCACAGGATCAACCCTGCGGCCTGACAATCCGGGCAGTGCCGCGGCCGGTGCAAAGCAGCGGCCGCATATCTTCACCCACAATCTTGTGGGCGCCAACTCAGGCGTGCCGGAAATGTTTTCTGCCAAAGATAAATCAGACATGGCTGTGGAACGTCTGAGGCATGCGGCAGATATTTTTCTGATCATGATAGATAATCACACAGCCCGGGTCGTTGTCACCAATACCGGTGCCGGCCACAGCCTGCCCACAGGGGTAGGAGACCTGCGCCAGGTATGGGTTGAAGTCACCTTGACGGACAGTGACGGAAATGCCGTTTTCCAGACCGGTGTTCCCGATAAAAACAATGAGCTGCCCGAAAACACTGTGATGTTTAAAACCATTTTTGGGGACGGCCTTGGCAACCCGGTCATAAACATGGCCAAAGCAAAGGAAATTTTATCCGACACCCGGATTCCTGCAGGGAAAAGTGCGGTCCGTTTATTTAATTTAAGGACCACGCCCCAAAAGGGGCACACACTGACCGCACGGCTGCTGTACCGGTCCATGCCCCAGAAAATTCTCAATCAAGTGCCCGGACCGCGCTTAGGGCCTTTGCCGGTGATTGAGATGGCTGCGGCACATAAAACATTTTGATAATTTTCATAATGGGTTAAATGACGGCGGCTTTTGCTGCCGTCATTTTATTACCGTCATTGGATAATAAAATCACAATGCATTTCTTTGATATCGTTATCATGGCCATCGGGCTGGCCATGGATGCCTCGGCCGTGTCCATGGCTGCTGCGGCCTCAGGATATGCGAAAGACCGGCGGGCCGTATTCCGCCTGGCCTTTCACTTTGGTCTGTTCCAGTTCATGATGCCGGTGATCGGATGGCTCCTGGGAACCGGGTTTGTTTCATACGTCCGGGCCGTGGACCACTGGATCGCCTTTGGTCTTCTGGCCTTTGTGGGCGGACGAATGGTCAGGGAGGGGTTTGCCGGCCCCGGCGACTCCCTTCACAGGGATCCCTCCAAAGGTCTGACCATGGTCATGCTCAGTTTGGCAACCAGCATTGATGCCCTGGCCATCGGCCTGGGGCTGGCCGTGATGGATGTCAATATCTGGTACCCGTCAGCGCTTATTGGTATCATTACCTGCGCCATGTCCGTGGCCGCCACAGGCATCGGGAAACGGGCGGGTGCAGCCTTCGGCAGCCGGATGGAAATTGTGGGCGGAATTGTATTAATTGGTCTTGGCCTAAAAATCCTGATTCCTTCACTTTTCTGGGGAGCCTGACTTTTAAAAATCTGCACACAGAAATCAGAATGGTGCTTTGATCGTCCACATGAAAACATCCCATAAACAGTATATCTGCAATGCCGCAAAGATGAATCAACTGGCAGACCAAAGTGTAAGTCTTGTGGTGACATCGCCGCCCTACCCCATGATTGACATGTGGGATGAACTCTTTAGTCGCCAGGACCGAAAAATAGAAAAAGCCCTTAAAACAACGGACGGGACCCTTGCCTTTGAACTCATGCACCAGGTGCTGGACCGGGTCTGGAAGGAGGTGTTCAGGGTACTTTCACCCGGCGGATTTGCCTGCATCAATATCGGCGATGCCACACGTACCCTGGGGGATGATTTCGCCCTTTATCCCAACCACGCCAGAATATTAAATGCTGCCCAGGCATTGGGATTTACAGCCTTGCCCTGCATATTATGGCGCAAGCAGACCAATGCACCCAACAAGTTCATGGGATCAGGCATGCTGCCGGCCGGGGCCTATGTCACGTTAGAGCATGAGTATATTCTTATCTTAAGAAAGGGGGGGAAACGCGAATTCACCTCTCCGGCAACCAAGGAAAACCGGCGGCAAAGCGCATTGTTCTGGGAAGAGCGCAACCAGTGGTTTTCAGACATCTGGACGGATCTTAAAGGCACCCGCCAGGCCATGGAAAAACAAAATAACCGTAACCGCAGCGGAGCCTTCCCCTTTGAACTGGCCTATCGCCTGATCAACATGTATTCCGTGAAAGGGGATCTTGTCCTGGATCCGTTTCTGGGTACAGGCACCACAACGCTTGCGGCCATGGCTGCCGGGCGCAATTGTGCCGGATATGAAATCGACCCAAGCCTTCTGGAAAATTTTTATGATAAATGCAATGATTCCCTTGGGCATTTCTCATCTGTCATCCAGCACCGCATAGAAGCCCATAAGGACTTTATCCGGGGGCGTCTGGAAGCCGGAAAACCCATCAAGCATGAAAATACGCACTATGGGTTTCCTGTGGTGACGCGCCAGGAAACAGAACTTATATTCAGTATCCCGGTATCTGTTGAACAACAGGGTGATGAAAATATTATGGTTGTCAATTACGACATTCCTTCCGGGGGGGCTTGGTCATAAGATGGGCCATGAGGCTTAACTTGCCAGTCTTAACTTTCTTCTCGGCCTCGCAGGCAAAGGCATTTTTTCAACAAGCCATTCGAACATGTTGGCCGGCTTGCTTTCAAAAAATCGTTCTGCCGCCGTCGTTCCATCAGATCTTTTTAAATGGCCGTATGATTTTCTTGTTTTTTTTTGACAGAAACTGAGGAGTAAGGCACTAAAAAAGGCTGCCTGGGCAGGGCAGCCTTTTTCAGAAAAGGAAAAAAAGATGAAAAAACTAACCGTGGTTAGTGATAATTGGTAAAAGCAAATTTCCTGCCATTTGATTCAAAATAATTTATAAAATATCTAATCCACTGAAAATCAAACATATATTTTGTTGTGTTATAAAAATTGCAATAACTGCTTATGTGGTAATGATCCAATTGAGTTCAAAATTTTGAACTTTAAATACCCTGTTTTCTCGAAAAAGAGGGCGTCATTTCGAAATAATGATCTTTCTCCAGGGTTCAAAATTTTGAACTCTGATCCGGTATCATTTCCCATCCTGGTTTAGTTCCTTGTCCAGATTGAATTTTTTTAGTTTCTGGTTTAATCCGCTTTTTCCGATGCCAAGGATCTGTGCGGCTTGGGTCTGGACATTTCCGGCCATCTTCATTGCCCGCAGAATCATTCTTTTTTCTACTGCGGCAAGGGTTTCTGAAAGGCCTACGCCATCAGGGATGCCGTCAAGTTGAAGTGTGCCGGATTTGGGATTGCGAATCTGGGCCGGCAGGTCCGAAACTGTGAGCATGCTGCCAGGGGCCAGGATGACGGCCCTTTCAATGA
The DNA here is from genome assembly GCF_050177295.1 of Desulfobacter sp. Taxonomy (NCBI): domain Bacteria; kingdom Pseudomonadati; phylum Thermodesulfobacteriota; class Desulfobacteria; order Desulfobacterales; family Desulfobacteraceae; genus Desulfobacter; species Desulfobacter sp. The sequence continues at coordinate 27,691 of NZ_JBFXHE010000002.1, read as the reverse complement.
CATTTTCCAGCTCCCTGACATTGCCTTTCCACTCATAGTCACACAGCCGCCGGATCGCTTCTTTGTCAATGCCTGTAACAACCCCTGCGGTCTCCGGGCCCTGGGTGTATTTGTCAATGAAATGGTTAATAAGCAAAGGAATGTCCTCCAGTCTGTCACGCAAAGGGGGGATATTGGCTTTGACCACGTTGAGACGATAGTACAGGTCTTCCCTAAAATTGCCTTTGTTCACTTCATCTTCCAGGATTTTGTTGGTAGCGGCAATGAGTCTGAAGTCCACAGGCAGGCTTGCGGTCCCGCCGACCCGCTCCAAAGTGCGTTCCTGGAGTACCCGTAACAGTTTCACCTGAAGCGGCATGGGAAGCTCCCCGATTTCATCCAGGAAAAGCGTGCCTTTATCAGCCATTTCAAACCGGCCTTTTTTCAACCCCGCCGCACCGGTGAACGCTCCTTTTTCATGGCCGAAAAGTTCGCTTTCCAAAAGAGATTCGGCAAAGGCAGAACAGTTCACCGCAATCAGGGGATGATCTTTGCGCATGCTGTTGTAATGAATTGATTTGGCCACAAGTTCCTTGCCGGTGCCGCTTTCCCCTTCAACGAGCACCGAGGCACTGGTCGGGGCCACTTTTTTAATGATTTCGTACAGTGCCTGCATGGGTTTGCTTTTACCGATGATGTTGTCAAATTGGTACCGGAATTGGATGGCATCCTTAAGAAGCGTGTTCTCCTGGACAATTTTGGACATGGACAGGGCTTTGGCAATGTGAGCAATGAGGGCTTCGTTTTCAAAAGGTTTTAAAATAAAGGTGTAGGCGCCCTTGTGCATGGCTTCCACCGCCTTTTCCACACTGCCGAATGCTGTCATGATGATCACCGGAAGATCCGGTTTTATCTGTTTGGCCTTTTCCAGGAGGTCAATGCCGGACATGCCCGGCATCTTGACATCGGATAAGACCAGGTCAATGGGCTGGGTATTTAGAATATCCAGTGCCTCCATCCCGCTTGATGCGGTGAACGGGGTATACCCTTCTTCGGACAGAACTTCCCCTATAATCATTGGGTAGTGTTTTTCGTCATCTACAATCAATATGTTTTCCATGATAACTCCTGGACAGTATAATTCCCGGATATTTTACTGCGCTGAGGGCAGGCGTATTTCCACCCTGGTCCCGCAGAGTTCGGCATTGGTTATGTTGATCTCCCCCCTGTGCGCCTGAATGATATTTTTAATGATACCAAGACCTAAACCGGTTCCCATTTCCTTGGTTGTGAAAAAGGGGGTCCAGATTTTTTTCAGCACATCTTCGTCAATGCCCGGGCCTGTATCTGTGAAGCTGGCATGGACAAACCCGGGCTCATGCCATGTGGCAATGGTGATGCTCCCATCCTTCCGGTCCATGGCCTGGAATGCATTTAGAAAAATATTTAAAAATGCCTGATAGAGCATGGCAGGATCACCAAGAATGTCCGGCAGGTTGCCCTGGTACTCCCGGATGATCCTAATATGTTTATGTTCATCTGAAGACGATAAAAAAGCGATGTTTTTTTCTATGATATCTTCCAGGCAGCAGGGCCGTAAGTCTGCGATTTTAGGTTTTGCAAAGTCCAGGAAATCTGTAATGATGCGGTCTAAGCGGGTGGATTCTTCAACAATGATTCCCGGAATACTGTTGGACGGGTCCAGTTTGGCCATCTTTTTCTGCATCAGCTGCGCAGAGCTTTTTATAATGCCCAAAGGATTGCGGATTTCGTGTGATACACCGGCGGTCATCTCACCGATTGCGGACAGGTGCTCTGCCTGACGCAGTTTTTCTTCCAGCTTAAGCCGTTCTTCAGCCCTGTGCTCAATAATATTTTCTCCATATTTCACCACAAATCTGAGAATAAGAAAAAGGATACCCATGATGGTGGCGCAACTGGCTACAATCAATCCCTGGAGTTTAAATACCTGCTGGTAATCGTCAGATACATCCCTGATAATTTCAATAACACCGATGACCATCCTGTCCTTTTCCCGGGTAAGTTGAACTTCCTGTATCAAAGGGGCAAAGGTGACAATTTTTGTCTCCTGGGGAAACCAGAATGTCAGTTCAATCCAGTTGCCCTGCTGAACGAGCTTGGAGATGATCTCATTTTTCATGGCTTTTTCATAATGGACCCCGCCGGCATTTTTTTTGCCGATTCGGACTTTATCCAGACTGTAGGCAATCACATTATCCGTTGCGTAGATATTGACCATTTCCACATGGAAACTGTGCAGGGTGCTTTTGACAACCGTATCAAGAAGCTGATACTGGCTTGGTTCCCGCAGTTTTATCTCTCCATGTTTGAAAACCACGGGCCAGACAAATCTTAAAAATATCTGGTGGTTGAGGTTTTCCACTAATAGTTGGTTATACTCTTTACTTTTTTCAAGCAGTATTTTTCTTACCCAGTGGGCATTCAAAGCGGCAATAACAATGGTGGCCGTAAGCATGACCACAAGGCTTGAAACAGTGAACGCTTTGACTAGAACAAAAGGCCGGGTGCCGGAATTGCCAGCCTCTTTCTGTTGTTTTTTTTTCACATTAATCCATTTTTATATCTTAACTTTATGACGTTGAATATATAGTCATATTAATATAGGATATCAACAAATATCTGCATTCTTAAGTCAGACCCTTTGCGACATCCACAATTGAGGACAGATGCGTATGAAATTCGGAAAAAAAGATCATCTTGCAGGCCTAGACATTGGGGCTGCCTTTGTTAAAGTGGCCGAACTGAAGACGACCAAGAAAGGACGGGTACTTCATAAATTCGGCATCGCAAAGGTCCCTGAAGGCATGATTCAAGAAGGCAGGATTGCCGATATGGAGGGGTTGGCCGAAATTATTCGCTTCTTGTTTAAGTCTCATAAAATTAAGGAAAAAAATGTGGCGCTTTCCACCAGCGGCCATTCCGTGGTTGTCAAGACCATCAGCACATCAAAGGTGTCTGATGAGGAACTGCATAGGAATATCCGGGCAGAAGCCGAGCAATATATTCCTTACGATATAGATGATGTCAATATCGATTACCAGATCTTGGGAGACAGCGAATACTCTGCAGAACAGATGAATGTGCTTCTTGTCGCGGTAAAACAGGATCTGGTGGATGAATATGTTGAGCTAATCCGCATGGCGGGCCTTAACCCCGTTATTATTGACGTGGATACGTTTGCCCTTCAAAATGTTTATGAAATCCTTCCAGATGTTGATCATGGGCGTATAACCCTGCTGCTTGATGTGGGGGCTTCCAAAACGAGTGTGAATATACTTCAGAATAACTATTCCATGATGATACGGGATATGACCAACGGATGCTACCAGCTGGTCTCCGTTGTCAGTGAACAACTTGGGATTGACCGGGAAAAGGCATTGCAGATTATCATGGGGCAGGTTGATTATCCGAAATCTGAGCAATCGTTGGAAGAGCTATATGACATGGTTGTCGGCAACTGGTGTTCAGATATCTGCGAGGTGGTTTATGCCTTTGAATCCGGTCCCGGCAAGGCCAGGGTGGAAAAGATTGTTGTCAGCGGCGGGGGAGGGTTCATAGACCTGCTGGCTGAAAAACTGACTGCGGCGTTGAAGGTAAGGGTGTCAAAGATTAATCCCTTTGCCGGGCTGATCTGCGATGCTAAAGACTTTGCCGAACTGGAAGCGTACCAGCTCCTGGCCCCCATTGCACTGGGGCTTGCCATGAGACGGGTGGATGACAAATGATACGAATCAATCTGTTGCCGTTCAGGCTTGCCAGGAAAAAGGAAAATATCCGCCGCCAGGTATCTGTATTTTTCCTTTCCCTTGTTTTTATTATTCTGGCACTGGTTTGGGTGTCTGTTCAACTGAATAATGAACTGTCCCGGACACAGAATGAGGTGACCCAGGTAAGGGCTGAAAGTCTCAAGTATAAGAAGGAGGCAGATAAGGTTTCCCGGATTAAAAAAAATCTGGCGATTCTGGAAGATAAACTGGCCATTGTTGAGACCCTGAAAAAAAGAAAGAATGAGCAGCAAATTTTATTGGAACAATTGGCCCAGCGGCTTGTAAAAACAAAAATGTGGTTGTCCAGTGTGGCCGCAGATGCCCAAACCGTTTCTTTAAAAGGGATTGCCTTTGATAACCCGACTATTGCGGAATTCATGAGAAATCTTGAAAATTCTCCGATGTTTGGGGCCGTAGATTTAAAGCTGTCAAGGACAAAGGAATTTGACAATAATATTCGGTTAAAGGAATTTGAAATATCCTGCACAAAGATATTGCCCGAACCCGCATCCGATGAGACCGGTATGGATGGGAAGTCCCAAAAGGGGAAAACATAATGGCCGGGAAAAAGAAAGACAGCATAGTGAAAACAAGTGGGAAGATGGACGCCCTGTTTAAAAAAGTAGGTGCGTTGACCAAAGTTCAACGTCTGCTTATCTGTCTGGGCTCATTGGGTTTAATCGGTGCCGGGTTTTATTTTCTGCTGCTTGGCCCAAAGCTTGATACCCTTACGGCAGCCAGGGAAGAGCTGGAAAATCAGAAAAATATTTTGTCAACGTACAAGATCAAAGCCAGCATCCTTGAAAAGGTGGAAGCCCAGATGGCCCAAGTCCGGGAACAGTTTAACATTGCCATGACCGCCTTGCCGGACAAAAGAGAACTGCCGTCGCTGCTGGATGAAATATCCAAGGCAGGAAGGGATGCCGGGCTTGAAGTCCAGTTATTCGCGCCCCAGAACATGGTGGAGAACGCATCCTACACAGAAATCCCAGTGTCCATGACGGTTGTGGGCCGTTACCACCAGATGGCCGAATTTTTTTACCGGGTTGCAGGGTTCAATCGTCTTGTCAATATGTCGGCCATTAATATGGACCAGGTTGCCGGAAAAGAGGCTGGGGACAGAAATAAAATCCAGATGAAATGCGTGGCCGTTACCTACATGTTTGTTGAACCCAGGGAAGATGGGGATACGGGCAACAAAGACAGGAAGAAACGCAAAAAGAGGTAGAAGGCGCCGGAGATGGAAAAATTAATTAAAATATGTTGGGTGGCCGGTTTGGGGATTTCATTACTGTTTGTATCAGGCTGTAATGAGGAGCAGGCCCCTGGGCCAGAACTGACAAAACACCCCCTGGTAGTTTCCAAATCCATTTCCAAATCAAATCCGCTTGCAACGGAAAAGGCTGTTCCCGGGGATGCCGGGAAAAAACAGGCATGGGTATCTGATTTGAAACCAGCCCGGGATTCTGTGAAAGCCAATAATACAGGGGACCACGGTGATGAAGCAGATACCTTGCAAAAAGCAGGTATTTCCATGCCCATGGAAAAATACGACAGCAAGGACCGGGTGGATCCCTTCATTCCTTTGATTGCTGAAAAAAACGCCCCTGTCGGGTCAGGTTCATCTGTGGATACAAAGCCCGAGAGAACATTGACACCCCTGGAAAAACTGGAATTAAGCCAGATTAAGCTGGTGGCGGTTGTTGAAATGAAGGGCAGGACCATTGCCATGGTGGAGGAAGCCAGCGGTAAAGGCTATGAAGTCTCCATTGGTACTTATATCGGGCCAAATAGCGGGAAGGTCACATCCGTCACCATGAAAGGCATTAAAATTGAAGAAAAAGTGAAAGATTATAACGGAAAGCTCCGTAAGCGGTATGAGGAGATTGAATTTCATAAAAGCGAGGATGGGGAATAAGATGATGGTTAATTATCGGTCTGCTGTGAGACTTTCTGTTATATGTCTTATCATGCCGGTTCTGCTGCTTTCCTTTACGGCAGGGTGTGTAACCCAAAAGACCGGAGCACCTGGAAGTGCAGCCAGGGTGCAGGAAAGCCGGACCTCACAGGACAATTCTGCGTCTTTGTCCGGAACGGTTGATAAAATATGGGTCAACCGGAAAGCAGATGCGTTTGAGGTATGGATCCAGGGTTCCGGGGCTTTGAATGATTATACAGCCATTAAGCAGTCTTTCCCCTTTGCCGTGAGCGTTTATCTGTCCAATGTCCGTCTTGCCCCCGGTGTGGATGCCGGATCCTTTTCCGACACCCGTATCAGCGGTGTAAAGGTGGGATTTGTTGATCAGGCCCAGACAACAGTCAGGGTGGATATCCTGCTTAAAGCGGACCTGCCGTATATTGTGGAGGAAAAACCGGACCGTTTGGGTATCATTCTAAAAGGCAGTCAGGCTGATTTTGAACAGACGGCTGTGGCAGATCCTGTGGCAGATGAACCCGGGCAGGGGGTGAACGCGGCTGAGGTGCTGCCCGAAGATGTTCCCATCCCTGGAACGACGGCCCACCTGACCCATATTGAATTTGATAATAATACGCTCGGCCAGTCTGATATTCGGATTCAGACGGACCATCCGGTTCGATACGAAACCGTTCAGAACAAAAATGATTCCCTGGGGCTGATATTGTATAACACTATGGTGCCCCGCCGTCATCAGCGGCCCCTTGTGACCCGCTATTTCAACTCTGCCGTGGAACAGGTCATGCCTCTGCCAAATCCCGCAGATCCCAATGATACGCTGGTGGATATCAAGATCAGGAAAAACGTGCCGTTCCAAGTGGTTCAAACCACCAAGGGCATTCATATGACCTTTGAAGCATCTACCGTCTCTGCCCCTGAATTTGAAAAAGCCAAAAAAAGTCCGGATTCCGGCCAAAAGTCCCATACCGGATTTAAAGAACCGGATCAGGGGCAGTCAACGGCCCGGAAAAAGAAGGCTTCCCTGGACCAGGATCCTTTGTTGAATCCTTCCTCGGTTCGTTACACCGGTGAAAAAATCAAACTGGATTTTTATGAAACAGATATTAAAAATGTGTTCAGGATATTGAAAAGTGTGGGGGGCGTGAACTTCGCCATTGATAAAGATGTGCAGGGCAAAGTGACAATGAGCATGGAGGATCCCGTACCCTGGGACCAGATCCTTGATCTTGTTTTGAAAATGAACAGCCTTGGTAAAAAGATGGAAGGCAATGTCATCCGCATTGCCACCACGGCAACCCTTGCCAGGGAGGAAAACGAACGCCAGGAAGCCATTGCTGCCCGGCAGAAATCCGAGGAACAGAAAAAGGCCCTGGAGCCCCTTGTCACCGAATATATTCCTGTCAATTATTCAGATGCAAAGGCTGATATTGAACCCCATGTATCCCAGATTCTGACCCCGGGCCGGGGCAAGATTTCAGTGGACACCCGTACCAATATGCTGATTGTTACCGATACCCAGGCCAAAATCGCCCAGGCCAATGAGCTGATCTACCGCCTGGACAAGGTGACGCCCCAGATTATGATTGAGGCCAAGGTGGTTGAGGTAACCAAGGAGTTTTCCAGAAGTTTCGGGGTCAAGTGGAACCTGTCCAATGCGTCTGATGTGACATCGGGCTTTGTTGATGATTACTCTGTGTCTGTTAACGGATCAACCGTGGGTGTTTCCGGTGATTTCTCCTTTTTCGGATTGTTCGGCTCTTCCGTTACGGCTTTGAATGCCAAACTGGAAGCCTCCGAGGAACAAGGGGATGTCCGGATCGTATCTTCACCCAGAATACTGACCCTGGATAACAAAAAGGCAATGATCAAACAGGGCCAGGAATATGCCTATCTGGAGCGTGATGATTCAGGCGGGTCTTCTGTGGCCTATAAAGACATTGACCTGTTGCTGGAAGTAACCCCCCATGTTACGCCGGACAACAGAATTTCCATGACCGTACGGTTGACCAAAAATGACGTTGCCAGCATCAGTTCCGATGGTGTACCGACCCTGGCGACAAATGAGGCGGAGACAGAGCTCCTGGTGAATAACAATGATACGGTTGTCATTGGCGGTGTTGTCAAGACGACCCGGAGCCAGGACAGCGATGGTATTCCTTTTCTGCAAGGCATTCCGGGGTTAGGCTATCTTTTTAGTTCAAAAGCCAAGGTTGACGATCGAAATGAACTGCTTATTTTCCTGACGCCTTCCATTGTCCAGCTTGAGCAGAAAAGGCATATTGTGCAATAGTATTTTACTGCAGGTCAAACAGACGCTGTTCTGCCCTGAGGTAGAGGCTGGCATTTTCAGGGACCAGCTGCATAACCATCTGCCAGGCTTTAATGGCCTGGCGGACCTGGCCGCAGGCTTCATATGCCTGGGCAAGGTCTGCATGGAATATGACAGTGCCCGGGTATCTTTTTATATTTTTATCCAGATAGGCCATGGCCCTGTCTGTCTGACCGGTTCGGATATATAGCTGGGCAAGACCATGGACAGCCGGAATGAATCCTGGCACTTCCCTTAATGCGTTAAGAAAATATTCCTGGGCCAGGGGGTAATTGTTCTGTTCCATCTGCGCCCACCCGATATTGGCCAAAGGGTAATGGGGGGTGGGGTAGGTGATATCTTCAAGTACCTTGTTGAATGTCTTTATGGCAATGTCCCATTTTTCATCCCGAAGATACGCTGCGCCAAGATTGTTCAGGGCCTCGGTGTAATCGGGTTTGAGCGCCAGGGCTTTATTAAAGGCCTGGATGGCCATATCATCTTTTTTTTTCCCCATATAGGCCAGTCCCAGGCTGTTTTGAATATATGGGTCGTCCGGTGCGATCTTTTCTGCGTCAAGCAGTTTGCTCAATGCTGCCGTATAGTTCCCCTGGGTCTGGAATACATCGCCCTCCTTCTTGATGGCCTGGGCGATTTTGTTCTGTTTTTGGGTCTGCAGCGTTGGGGTGCAGGATGCCATGACAGTACAGATACAAACCAGGATATACAGTTTTGTTTTCATCGGGCCTGCTCCTTATTTAAGCATAATCACATCTATATTTTCATTCTCCAGAAAGGTTGCGGCACTTTTGAAAAGGGGGGTCCTGGTCAAAAAAAGCTTCTCCATCCCTTTTTCAGCGTAAACGCCCGGAATATTTTTTACTTTCCGGTCTGCATTGAATGACGGGTCTTTCCATACCTGATACCCGAGCCAGAAAAAAAGGCGGGTACAGATATCTTCAAAGGTGAGATCCGAAGGCAGGTCCAGTATCCGGTATCCCTGGGTTTTTAAGACGTCAAGTGCCCTGCCGTAAACGCTTCCCGGATTGATTAAAATATCAGAGGTGTGGGCATGGGTGATTCTGCCTAAAGAGACTTTCATCTGTACATTGTTTAGGGATAAGGGGAAAACGGCCTGGTGCTCATAGGCATAGGGTGTGGCAGCCAGAAGAGTCCGGATTAATGATTCCTGGAATTTTGGCACATCTTTCATGGTCGGTGTGTTGAACCGTACCCTGGCATTGAGGACGTCACTGATTTTTTTAAACTGCAGATCCTTCCAATAGGCTTTCATGGCGGCAACAAGATCCGGATCCATGGAATCTTCAGTGGTATAGGGTCCGAGCAGCACGTTTTTTTTTCCTGCAGAGTCACTGATGACGGGTGTTTTTGACAAGTCAATAAATTTCGGCTCGCCGCCGTGGCTTCCGGACGGGAAAAACAGTTTTCCCTGGTGCATGAGGCGGCCCCGGATAAGCTGGGTATAGCGTTTTAGATATGCCAAATCCGCCATGGAAACAGGTTTTGCTGCATGGGGGGCTGTTCGTTTTTTTTCGGAAAGCAGTTCAGATATGGTGTCCCCGGGTTTGAGCCTGTGTTTGTGGGTGTGCCGGGATACAGTGGCCGGGTTAATCTCTGTGGAGAACGCCAGCACCGGCACAGCCACAGTGCTGTTGCTGTCCTGTTCGTAAGCATTTTTATCCACCTGCTTCAGGGGAATCAGAATCCGGCTGCCGGGAGAAATGGCATCGATTTTGTCAAGTTGCGGATTAATGGCTTTAAATATGTTTAAAAAGAGCGGGAAATCCGATGTGGATATTTCTCCTTTCCGGCGGAAAATTTTATACAGCCATTCATCTTTTTGGACCAGGTAAGGCTCGCACAGGTAAATCCGATTATCGTAAATGAAAAGGGAATACTTCTTAAAACTGGTTTTCACCCCCATTGCTGAAAAAGAGGCGCAAGGGGTGAGTGAAACCAGTATTACCGGGATAACACCGCATCGTATTATGATGGCCCGGAAAAAAGACATAAATCAAAGCCCTAGACGGGTGGCGATTTTTCCTGATACATCCTTTACGAATTCCTGGAACTGGGATGACCCAAGGGGTTTTTCCTGGGACGGAATCAATTCGGGGTCATCCGGGGAAATAAAATCCGGTAAATTAATAAACCGGCTGTCAGATGAAATACCGTATGCCTCGGCCAGTTCGCCTTTAAAATAAAGATCCTGGAAACCGGAAAATTTAATGGCATGGGCCGTGGCATCCAGAATCACGGTTTCGCTGTCATTCACGAGATCTAATGCCTTTGCCCGGACCATCCCGGCAAGGCACTCACCCCCCTGGGTGCAGGTGATATGGCCGTTCTGGTTGGCTGTAAGCTGCCAGTCCATGATCTGCTGTTCTTTTACCTGGACCACAAAAACATTTCTGTGGCCGCTGGCTGCATCATATTCCCGGGCGATCCGGATTACCCTTGGCATGGATACGGGATTCCCGATCATGGCTGCCTGGGCCACACTTGGCTGGGTCTGGACCGGCGTAAATTTACGTTTGCTCTCATCGGGTTCCAGATAATATCTGTACACCGGGTCTGCATGTTCGGACTGAACCCCGATAATCTTTGGCAGTGTATGGATGATGCCGGTGTTGTAAAATTTCAGGAATCCGTTCATGATCGCTGAAATATTGCCGGCATTGCCAATGGGAACCATGACCACTTTTTTATCCATATCCCAGTCAAAGTCCTGGGCAATTTCATATGAGTAGGACTCCTGTCCCAGGATACGCCAGGCGTTTTTGGAGTTGAGCAATACCACAGGATAGCTTGAGGACAGGTGCTCCACAATTTTCATGCAGTCGTCAAAAACCCCTGGGATTTCAAAAACCCTGGCACCGCTTCCCAAAGGCTGGGCCAGCTGGGCAGAGGTGACCTTTTTATGGGGCAGAAGCACGGCGGATTTGACTTTGGATCCCAGATAGGAGGCATAAAGGGCTGCCGATGCCGAGGTATCACCGGTGGATGCACATATCGAAATCACCTCGGATACAACTCCCTGGTCAATGAGATATTTTATGCTGGACAGGGCAGAGGCCATGCCCCTGTCTTTGAATGAAGCCGAAGGGTTCTGACCGTCGTTTTTGTAGTAGAACTTTAACCCGGTTTTTTCCTGGAGCCCGGCGTTGGCCTCCACCACCGGCGTGTGCCCTTCACCCAGATAAATAATGGACCCAAGGGGGATGCTGGGGCCGATGAATTCGTGGTACCGGTAAATCCCTTTAAGTGCCGGGATCTTAAGAATTTTCCGGTAATCAAAGATTCTCTGCCAGGTTTCGCCTGGAATGGCGTTGAGCTGATCTTTGTTCCGGTCATGGATCAGCAATACCTGGTTGCAGGCCGGGCACACGTATAAAAGTTTTTCAATGCCGTATTCAGCGCCGCAGCCAAGGCATTTATAGTACATTTCCCCCCTGGGCAAGGGAATGATATGCGGCCTGATATCCCCAGGAAACAGATTAAGATTCATAGTCAATTATTTCTATACCTCCCATATACGGTACCAGTGCCTTGGGCACCCTGACGGTTCCGTCTTCCATCTGATAGTTTTCAAGAATTGCAGCAAAGGTTCTTCCCACGGCCAGACCTGATCCGTTCAGGGTGTGGCAGAACTCCGGCTTTTTGGCGTTTTCCCGCCTGAACCGGATGTTTGCCCGCCTGGCCTGGAAATCAAGGCAGTTTGAACATGAGGAAATCTCTCTGTATTTATCCTGGCCGGGCATCCACACTTCAAGGTCATAGGTTTTAGTGGCGGAAAATCCCAAGTCCCCGGTGCACAAGGTGACCACCTGGTAGGGCAGTTCCAGGCGCTGGAGAATGTCTTCCGCATTGGTCAGCAATGATTCAAGCTCATCAAATGAAGTATCCGGAGAGGTGATTTTCACCATTTCCACTTTGTTGAACTGGTGCTGGCGAATCAGTCCTTTGGTGTCTTTGCCGTAGGAGCCTGCTTCGGACCTGAAACAGGGGGTAAATGCCGTGAATTTCATGGGCAGCCTGGACTCATCCAGGATTTCTCCGGCCGGGATGTTGGTCATGGGCACCTCTGATGTGGGAATCAGGTAGTAATCCCAGCCTTCAAGCTTAAAAAGATCTTCTTTAAATTTAGGCAGCTGACCCGTGCCGGTCATGGTTTCCCTGTTTACGACAAACGGCGGTAAAACTTCCTTATACCCGTGCTCTGTGATGTGAATATCCAGCATGAAGTTGATTAAAGCCCTTTCCAGGCGCGCACCTGCGCCCAGATACAAAGGAAATCTGGCCCCGGCAAGCTTTGCTGCACACCCAAGATTGAGAATGCCTAAGGCTTCGGCAATGTCAGCATGATCCTTGATCTGAAAATCAAAGGACCGGGGTGTTCCCCAGGTCTTTTCAAGCCGGTTTTCGGTGTCATCCTTTCCCATGGGAACATCTTCATGGGGCAGATTGGGAAGATGAATAAGGAATTCCTTGATCCAGATCTCCAGATCATTGAGTGCTTTGTCCATTTCCTTAATTTGTTCAGAAACGCCTTTCATTTTATTTATGCTTGGCTGGGCGTCCTGTCCGGATTTCTTCATTTTGGCAATTTCATCGGAAACAGTATTTCTTAGATGGCGTAACTCTTCAATATCAATTAAAAGTGCCTTTCTTTTTTCCTCATTTTGAAGAAACGGGGAAAAATCAATGTTCGCCCTGCGTTTTTTCATGCCCTGAACAACTATGTCCAGGTCATTCTTAATCAATTTGATATCAAGCATTTTTGATTTTTGTCCTGCATGATTATAGGGTTGAAAGGTGACTGATTATAATATTTTTATAATTGTATCCAGATAACACGGGCCATGTAAACAGTCAACGATTATTGCCCGTTGACAATTGTCCGACAGTGTATAATATTGCTCAAAAACTTTATTTTGAAATAATAAGGAATACCATAATGGATGAGACCAAAAGCGGTAAAAACAGTGTGTTAAGCCAGGTGGCTGAACGCATGAACGCCCTGTCCCCGGAACAGATTGAAGAAAAATATAATATCGTTGAAAATAAATTGTTTGAATTTGCAAACTTTTTAGAATCCCAGCAGGTGTTCCTGTACCCGCCCGGAAGTAAGGAAATTCCTACGGAAAACATTATCCGCAAAGCCATGGAAATCGGAAAAAGTATTATTCTGCCGGTATTTACGGATGTTAAAAATACGTTTCTTTTGTACAAGATCAGTCATTTTGACAGGGATCTGGTGCCCAACGCCCGTGACATGCTTGAGCCCAATCCGGAGCGATGCAAGAAAATCGCCCTGGATGAGGTGGATATTGCCATTATTCCGGGCCTGGCATTTGATGACAAGGGCGGGCGTATGGGGTTCGGCAACAACTACTATTCAAAGCTGATTACAAAACTACCTGAAACCTGCCGAAGGGTCTCTTTGGCTTATGAAGAGCAGATTGTTGACCAGATTCAGATGGAATCAAGAAAATATACGGTGGACATTATTATTACCGATACCCGGGTAATTTATAAAATTTAGGGAGTTGGAAACATCAAGGCAGACGCAGGGTAACTGCAATCCATATGAAATCTACTGATTATAACGAATTTGGGGGACTGGGTCGGGGAGCGATGAAATAGACTGGAAAAATTCATTTCCTGAGTTATGGTTGAAGCGCTAACATCATCTCCAAACAGGAGATATGTTTTTTGTTTCTGTGCCTGAGCGACAATGTCAGGTAATGTCTGCTCTATCCATATTTTGCGTTTAAGAGTGTTTTCAGGATTTTTCCCGCCTACAGCAAAACGGGCTTTCTGGTAGGAGAATCCCAGGTTTTTGAGAAATTCACTGAGGTATTTGACACTGTAAAGAACACCGAATTTTTGATAAATAAGCTCCTGAATCATTGGGGTGCTCCAACATGCCCCCGGGAAACCAACACTTTGTGGTCCATCCGTGAGCCATTGTTTTAATTGTTTTTTTTGTGTTCCGGCAAGCTTGTTGGAACGCCCTGATCTTTTTTGGACGGCAAGCAATTCATTTTATATGGCAAACGCTGGGACATTGAGGTTTTTTCAAAATGTGCAAACAGCACTTAAAATTAACGAAAGAAATACAAATTCGAAATTACGATGGCCTTGTGGCACATACATCCCTGGTTATTGCCAGGTATAATATTCTCAGCCTTTATCAGCGGCAATGTATAGATCAGAGATCATTCGAAGAACTCTCAGGGCCTGTAACGACGAAATGGCCAATTTGTCTTTTATGGTTTCTTTGGAACGGATCATGCGTTTAGCTTTGGCAAGTATTCGGCAACTATTTGATTTCACTGAATGTATGGTTCAGATGATGCTTGATCAGGTAATGGGGCAAGCTCTCAAGTATTTCGGCTTTTCAAGTGAGCCTGAGGAATTATTGGGGGTGTAAATTTACTCCTCCGAAAGTTGAATTGAATATGAAACCAAACAAATTTTAAAAATCGGCCAGGATAAAAATTCTTCCGACCAGTGAGGGGCAAAATAGTTTTTTATAAGAAACTATAGACAAGATACAGAAAACAAGAGGGCGAAGCGCCTGGGGCGCCCATTTCAGCCCCGCATGGGCTCAGCCCCGGTGATCATTATCGGGGCGGACTTTCAGACCATACGAAATGTGGGTGTTGGGAATTTCCTATGAAGCCCGGCAGAGCCTTTTCCCAGGGATACCCTTCCCGGGCCATTTGATAGCCCAGATCAAACAGGTTTTCCATATATACCGGATCAGAACTTTCCGTGGGTTCTGCCGTGAAAATCAGGGCTGCAAAAATCGTTTTTTTCTTGACAAGTTGCCCGTGGTTTTAAATAAAAAAACAGATTCGGGTGCGACATGGCTTAACAGGGAATCTTGTGTAATTCAAAAGCGGGCCCGCCGCTGTGACTGGGGACACAGCCGCAGATACACACTGCGGCGATATGTCATGGGAAGGTGCCGCCTAATGAAGCTATCGGAGTCAGAAGACCTGCCCGGGTATATATCTTGTCTCTTCCGTGGTAAGGGGATACATAAAGAATTCAGGAAAAAAAAAGGTATCCCCGGATCAGGACGCATTGATCCCGGGGATTTTTTGTCGGGCCAAGCCAAAGAATTTCAATGAGTACCGATTAACGCAGGGCTTTCATGGCCCCCATATACCCGCGCAGTTTTTTGCCCACAATTTCTACGGGATGGTTCCGGATGGCATCGTTGACCTGGATCAGGCGGATGTTGTCCACGCCGTTGTCTTCAAGGGCCAGACCCTTGCCGATCACATCGGTATCAAGGCCTGCCATGAAGTCTTTAAGCAGGGGAACCGCGGTATGGGCAAACAGGTAACAGCCGTATTCCGCAGTATCTGAGATCACCACGTTCATTTCATACAGTTTTTTCCTGGCAATGAGGTTGGAGATCAGGGGCACCTCATGCAGGGATTCATAATAAGCGGACTCCGCAATAATGCCGGCTGACACCATGGTATCAAAGGCCAATTCCACGCCTGCCTTGATCATGGCCACCATGAGAATGCCGTTGTCAAAATATTCCTGCTCCGGGATGTCTGCGTCCTGGGAAGTCGATTTTTCAAACGCCGTGTCCTGGGTCTGGGCCCGCCATTTGAGCAGATTGGCGTCATCATTGGCCCAGTCTTCCATCATGGTCTTTGAGAAAAATCCAGTCATGATGTCGTCCATGTGCTTGTTGTACAAAGGTGCCCAGATCTGCTTGATCTGCTCGCTTAATTCAAAGGCCTTGATTTTAGCCGGATTGGACAGCCTGTCCATCATGTTGGTGATGCCGCCGTGTTTCAGGGCTTCGGTCACAGTTTCCCAGCCATACTGGACCAGTTTGGATGCATATCCTTCATCCATGCCGTTTTCAATCATCTTGTCATAGCACAGCAGCGCGCCTGTCTGCAGAACCCCGCATAAAATGGTCTGCTCGCCCATGAGATCCGATTTCACTTCAGCCACAAATGAGGACTGCAAAACACCTGCCTTGTGACCGCCTGTGCCGGCTGCATAGGCTTTGGCAAGTTCAAAGCCTTCTCCCCGGGGATCGTTTTCCCGGTGCACGGCAATCAGGGTGGGCACGCCAAAGCCTCTTTTATACTCTTCTCTTACTTCGGTTCCCGGGGATTTGGGAGCCACCATGATAACGGTGAGGTCCTTTCTGATCTGCATGCCCTCTTCAACAATATTGAACCCGTGAGAATAGGAAAGGCAGGCATCCTTTTTCATCAAAGGCATGATGGATTCAATCACATTGGAGTGCTGTTTATCCGGGGTCAGGTTGATGACCATATCTGCCGTCGGCAGCATCTGGTCATAGGTACCTACGGAAAAACCGTTCTCCGTGGCATTTTTCCAGGACTGCCGTTTCCCGGAAAAGGCGGCTTCCCTTAATGCATAGGACACATCCAGGCCGCTGTCCCTTAAATTCAGACCCTGGTGCAGGCCCTGGGATCCGCATCCCACAATCACAATTTTTTTCCCCTTGAGCGCGTCAACCCCGTTAAATTCCGAAGGGTCCATGAACCGGCACTGGGACAGTTCTTCAAGTTGCAGCCGTAATGGCAGGGTGTTAAAATAATTGGTACCCATATCTTATCTCCTTAATTTTAGTGTTGTGAATAAAATGGCTTAAAACTCTCGTTGCGTCAAATGAATCATTTGCAATTTTATGTTGCAAATACTGGAATATACTTTTAAAATATTCAAAATAACAATATGTTACCCTGTTGAGGCAAAAAAAATGGATATACGCACCCTTGAATTATTTCACCACCTGGCCGGTTCCCTGCATTTCTCCCGGACAAGCCAGGTATGCAATATTTCCTCTTCCGCCCTTACCCGGGTGATCCAGCGCCTGGAAACAGATGTGGGAAAACAGCTTTTTATCCGGGGCAACCGCTGTGTGGAGCTGACCTATGCCGGACAGGTCTTTAAAAAATATGCCGAGGATGTGCTTGGCCGGTTTGAACGGCTCCAGGGGGAATTAGCAAAGGGGGCTGTCTTGTCCGGCCAGCTTTCCCTTTACTGCTCGGTAACGGCAGCTTACAGTATCCTGCCCAGATTTATCCCCCGGTACCGGGCCCTGCACCCCGGGGTGCAGATCCACCTTGAAACAGGAGACCCTGCCCAGGCGTTAGACCAGCTGATGAACCGGGGTGCAGATGCTGTAATTGCAGCCCTGCCGGCAAAACCCGGGGTCCAGATCAGTTTTTTAAACATGGCTGTCAGTCCCCTGGTTTTTATCGGGGCCAGGCACTATCCCGATGTCCTGGTAACAGACGGCAGGGGGGGCCCGGACTGGGAAAAATTCCCCTTGATTCTTGCGGACAAAGGCCTAAGCCGGGAGCGTATTGACCAGTGGTTTGCTGAAAGTGCCGTGGTCCCGCGCATTTACTCCCAGGTCACGGGCCATGAAGCCATTATCGCCCTGGTGAACCTGGGATTCGGTATCGGCCTTGTGCCCCGGCTGGTTCTTGAAAAAAGTCAACTTTACCGGGATATTGTTGCACTGGACAACATGCCGGAACTGCCCCCGTATGAAATAGCTCTTTGCACACGCAATACAAATCTGTCCAATCCCCGGGTCCGGGCTCTGTGGGATATCGCTGCAGGGGCCTCTTGACTTTGATTTTAAATGAAAGCGCCCTTTGGCAGGCTTTATTTTCGCTTAAACGAGAGAAAAATTGCCATGGGATTGACCATATCATAATAGATCAAAGTGGCTTTATCCCTGGCTGTCTGTATTTTTATGGCGAATGCATCTGTGTTTTCCATATCCAAAGGCGCCTTGTCCGGAAAATAGATATCTGAATAATATTCAGGGTCATAGGGCGACAAAACAATCTGCTTAGGCGTTTCCAGGGCTGTGATATGGCAGGGTATGAAAAATTCATAATTGACAATGCCGTTGTCAAGCCACGCGTTGAATTCGTTGATGAACTTTACCTCAAAAGGCGTCCCGTCAATTTTGACATGGATGTAATAGTTGTACGGGGCAATATAACCAAAGGCCTTTTCTTTGATCTCTGCCACTTCTTTTGAATCCAATGCCTTATTATGGTCTGCGTCAAAATCCTCACTGATCATAACAGAAAACATCTCGTCAAAGGTCCAGGTCACCCGGAAACCGGCCAGCCCCTGATCGTCAAAAACAAACCCGGTGCGCTGGGAAATGAACACATGGGGATGGGGCATCCCGGGAAGGGGAAACAGGATAATCAAAAAAGCAGACAGCAGCCGAAAAAACCAGTTTGGTCGGGGCATGGGTGTAACCGCGGTTATGTGTATCAATATTTCAGATACGGGTTTTCCGTTCAAGCAATAGTGCATTGTTTGTTGTGGCCCTGGGGCCCATGTGGGTTATATATGTATCAGCCTATATTTTCAAGGCAACGGCAGCACACGTGACCGCTGAAACAGACTTGCACATTCTTCTGCTGCCTTTGATTCTGCCGGGTCCGGATCAAATGGTAAACTGCGCCATCATTTCATGAAGTTCTTCAGCCAGTCCGGACAGCGATTCAGCACTGGTCCGTATCTCATGGCTGCCCGATGTCACGGATTCCGTGGCCCGGCTCACATCTGTGATATCCTGGGTAACTTCCATTGATACAGTCGATGCCTGGTTAATATTGTTATTGACCTCATCAAGGCCGCTGACCGCTTCGCTGACGTTATTGGATATCTCTCGGGTTGTGGCGGACTGCTCTTCAATGGCCGAGGCAACCGTGCTGACAATGTGGTTAATCTCATTGATCACCTCCACAATGCTGTTAATGGCCCCCACGGATTCGGTTGCAGTGGCCTGGATCGAGCTGATTTTGACACTGATATCCTGGGTGGCACAGGCTGTCTGCTGGGCCAGGGCCTTTATTTCAGCGGCAACCACGGCAAATCCCTTGCCTGCCGCGCCTGCCCGGGCTGCTTCAATGGTTGCGTTTAAGGCAAGCAGGTTTGTCTGCTCTGAAATTTCTGCAATGGTTTCCGTGACTTTGTTGATCTCTTCTGCTGCCCGGTCAAGTTTCTTGACTTGAACGGACACCTCTTTGGCTGTAGCAACGGCCCGGCATGTGGTTTCACTGCCTTTTCCCGTATGATGAGAAACCTCCTGGATGGTGGCGGCCATCTCTTCAATGGCTGTGGCAATCATTTGCAGGTTCATGGTAGTCTGCTCCGTGGCTGCGGCAACACTGCCCATGGTGGCACTCATTGTTTCGGCGGATGCGGATACATGACTTGTTTTTTCCGAGGTCTGGCCTGCGTTGGCCTCGATTTGCCGCGATACACTTGACAATTGTGCGGAGGACGCTGTCAACGTGTCAACCCCGGCCACAACATCTGAAAACATCAGTCGTAAGTTTTCAGACATGTCATTCAATGCTGATGCCAGGGTACCGACCTCATCGGTCTGATTGATATTCAGCCGTTGGGTTAAGTCTTTGCCGGCAATGGTTCTGGCAAAGGCAACGCCCTGGATAACAGGACGGCTGATGCTTCTGGAGATAAAAAAAGTCAATCCAATACCGATAAGGATCGCTGCAATCCCCATAAAGAGGACACGGTTTCTGACTGCCCTGGCCTGGCTTAGCATCTGTTCATCTGTCAGGACAGCTTGTCTGATTTTTGTTTGTATCTCAGCCAGAATGCGTTTCAGCTGCGCCATGGCCGGTATGGTGCGGGTGGTGAATATGTCCTGGGCAGTCACTCTGCTCTGGGTCAATCTGGTCTCGGCACTTATTGCCTGGTGAAACAGGCTGTATACCTTAGCCAGGCATGGCTGGGTTTTATTTACCAGCACATTGATGGCCCAGGGCATATCCATGTCATTAATGGCTGTTTCAATTTCCCAGGCGGTTTGGTGCAGTTTCCTATGGTCTTCAGCCAGTTGTGTTAACACGGGCCCAAGTTCAGGAAAGGAAGAAATGAGCGCGCGGGTTTCAGGCGCAGATAAAAATTTGCCGAAACTGCACTGGTCAGGATTCAGCTCTATATTCAGTTTAAATGGGTTTCCCTGGGCAACATCTCTTACCCGATCCATAAGTTTTTGATTGGCGGCATCAACGTGAAGGCAGGTACAGACCACCCAGTCCCACAGCGCAAACTTTTTGGCAAAAACCAGCATGGGGGCAGGCTTAAGGCTGTTAAAAAGGCTTTGATCAAAGGCCACAAAGCCCTGGCCTGCATTGAACGGTGTCCGGAGTATTTCATCAAAGGGTTTCCGGCCGTTTTTATCTTCTGTATTACGCAAATTTTTCCCGGCCAGGGACGAATTTAAAGGATGCATGACAACGACGCCGCTGGTATCAAGCACAAAAAAATAATCATCTTCCAGGCTGCCGAAACGCATCTTTCTCAGGCTGTTGAGAACCGCTTGTTTCTGATCCAGTCCAGGTGTATCAATCCCACGTATGGACTGAATCAGGTCAATGGCCTTTTCGGATGCGGCCTGCAGCCGGTTCTGGCTGGTGTACATCCCGCCGGCTTCTTCGGCCACTGCCCTGTTGAGTTGTCCCACCCAGTTAATATGGTCTGCCAGATGGTTTGATAAAACCTGGGCCAGATCCCCGTGATTTTTTTTTAATGCCTTATTTATGGCAATAGCGGATGCGTGCAGTTCCCTGTGGGGTGTTTCAATGGCCTTGAACAAAGGCGCCAGTCCAGGAATCAGGTCCTGGGCGTGCTTTCGACTGTCGCTGTACAGCCACTTGCCAAAGCTGCACACATGGTCATTGGTTTCCACATCCAGGGTTGTGAGGCTTTCATCGGTAAACAAACGGCTGACATCAGCAACCCAGTTCAGGTGATCCACCTCCTTTTGCGCCATAATACCGGACAGCCGGTTGCCGGCAATCACTTCCCGGGCGTCCTGAACAATTCCCTCCACCCCGAAATAACTGATGATGCTCATTACGCCTAACAGAAAGACAACGGTGCCGATACCGATGCCGATTTTGTTTGTAATCTTAATATTTTTCCAGTTCAATGCCTTCTCCCCAAATAAAATATGCTTTAAATTTTAAACAGGCAGGTATACTTAAACCGCCATCTATATATAGATGATGATTATTAGAATTGTATTTTGGAATAAATTAACAAACCGGGAAATATGAAAGAGAAAACAGCTCAGTTAAAAGATATTTACGCAGCCTTTGATGCGGATACCCGTGACCTGGTCCAGGATGGAAAGAAAACCATGGGCGTAAGGCGGGTTGTTACAGCAACACCTATACCACCTGTCCGGCGGCCCAGGCCGAAGACCATGCCCACTGGAAATTGTATCCGCCCAGCCACCCGGTGACATCCAGCACTTCGCCGATGGCGTAAAATCCCGGAACATCCCGGGATTCCATTGTTTTTGAAGAGAACCTGCGGCAGTCAATGCCGCCGACGGTCACCTCGGCGGTTCTGTATCCTTCGGTGCCGCCGGGCTGGATGTTCCAGGCATGGATCTCGTCTGCCGCACGTTTGAGCCCCTGGCGGGAAATGGCGTGAACAGGGCTGTTCAACAGCTTTTCATCCAGACGGGCCTGGACCAGACGGGTTGGAAGATGCCCGGCCAGGACAGATTTCACATGGCGTTTGGGCCGGGTCTGCTGTTCTGTTTCCAGAAGTTTTTCCAGATTTCCATCCGGGAGAAGGTCGATGGTCAGCGGGGTTCCGGGCTGCCAGAAGGATGAGGCCTGCAGGATCACAGGGCCGCTCAGCCCCCGGTGAGTAAACAGAAGCTGCTCTTTAAAAGAGGCTGAGCCGGTGCGAACCAGGGCCGTGACTGAAATCCCGGCCAGGGGCGCCAGAACCGTTTTATCCCCGGGCTGAAGTGTAAAGGGAACAAGGCCGGGCCTGGGCCCTACCACAGGAATGCCGAACTGCCCGGCGACCTTGTATCCGAACGAAGTGGCCCCGGCTGAAGGCATTGATGCCCCTCCGGTGGCAATGACAAGGGATGGGGCCTCCATGCTTTCCCCGGCTGTGCAGATCCGGAACCCCCGGGTCGAAGCCTGTCTCTCAATGCTGCTGACGCTTGTTTTAAATGCCAGGCAGACACCGGCGCTGCGGCACTCGGCCAGCAGCATGTCAAGGATCTGCCCGGCACTGCCCGTGCAGAACAACTGGCCGTGTTCCCGTTCGCTGAAGCGGATCCCGTACTGCCGGACAAGGGCGATAAAATCCTGGGGCCGGTACCGGCTGAGCGCGGATTTTACAAAGTGGGGATTGGATGAAATATAATGTTGCGCACTGACCCTGCGGTTTGTAAAGTTGCACCTGCCGCCGCCGGACATGAGAATCTTGCGCCCGGGCCTGGGGCCGTGGTCCAGAACTTTTACACGTCTCCCGCGTTTTCCGGCCTGGGCTGCGCACATCAGCCCTGAGGCCCCTGCCCCGATAATCACCACATCGTATTGGGTTTTCATACTCTTTTTTTGCCTGCCTGTCCGTTCGGCCGTCTGTCCGGGCCGCCCTATCCTTTTGTCTACGCGCTCATTTTTTCCCGCACCCGGTCAATCTCCGGGCTTTCAATGTACTCGTCATAGGACATAAGGACCCGCACTTTCTCACCGCCTTCAAGCTCTTTCTCATGTGCAAGAATTTTTAAAAAGGTGCTTTTCCCGGCACCGTTGGCCCCGATGAGGCCGTAACAGTTACCGGGCTTAAACATGATGTTGACATCTTTGAACAGGATCCGCTTGCCATAGGCAAGAGATATGTTATCTGCAAAAATCATTAATATGGTATTTCCTAAATGGTAAGATCGGGGCAATGCCCGACTGCTCTGGCAAAAATTACATACCCTGCCGTTTTTTCAGAAAAAGATCAAGTTTTTTCGATTAATGCCGGCAACCCGGTCTGGATAGAGATATTCAAAGGTATTTACAAAAATAAAGTTAACAAAGTAGAATTAACTTCGATATTTTTAATTTTTTTAGAAGAGTGCGATATTGGCATAGGGTCCAGAATGGCACTGTCGTCCGGAAATTCAATTTTATGCAATAATTTAAGAAGGCTCATGCTTTTTGGATTCTTCAGGTATGCCGGATTGGCATATTTTCCCCAGCAGTTTTTAACCTTCCTTTTTTAAACGTTCTCTTTTTTGGCACATAGTCATTAATTTCCTAAATGGATATAACTAACTAATTTATTTATTTAGAAATATTTTATTTCGTGTGCTTTCCGTTGAACTTTAATTAGTTTTAAGTTAGTTGGTACGGTAAATGCTAGTTTGTGCTGATAGAGAATAAAAATTACCCCAAAAGGTTGTTGTCAATGGAAGAGTCTATCATATCCCTTATACCCGACACCATGAAGAACCTGGATAAAGTTGTTGAAGCCTCTGAAGAACAGTTTCTCCTCCTAGGGCAACGGCTCCAGTCCATCTATGAAAAGGCCGGAGGCCTGACAGACCAGACTATAGCCTCGGCTGAGGCGGTCCAGAAAAAGGAAGGCAGCCGCCTTGACCAAATCTCAGATCTGGCTGAAAAAGATATTGCCAGGCTTAAATTCATCCAAAAAACCATTCAGGAAAACACCCAGGTTTTCCCACGGGCTCTGGCGCACCTGGGAAACCTGGCCATTTTTTTGGCGGATATTGACAGGGCCGCCAGGATAGTCAGCACCATTGCATTGGAATTTATGGCCGAAACCGCCAGGATCGGCAACCTGGATAAGAATTTCACCGTCCTGGCAAATGAAATAAAAGAATTGTCCAGGAAAACCTTTGGAATATCAGATCAAATTAAACTGGAGTCCCGGGAGGTAAAAGAGACCTTTGAGGGGTCACAAACGTTAGTTATCCGCGAAATTGAACATTTGGCCGGACTGGCACAAAAGGCAGAAACCTCAGTGGAAGAGGCAATGAACAAAATCCGGGAACTGGCTGCCCTTTCCGTCACCTCTCTTGAGTCGGCCACCGGTATATCAAAAACCATCAATGACCAGATCGGACAGATCATTGTGTCCTTGCAAATGCAGGACAATATCAGTCAGCGGATCAGCCACATTAACCAGGGGTTCTCAGATATCCAGACCCTTGTTCTTTCCGACCGGCCCATTGGAAGTTCCCCTTACACCCCTGAACAAAGAACGCGTATGGCCTTCACCATTTACAGGCTCCAGGTGTCGCAGTTGAATTTGGTTATCACGGACTTGAACCAGGCCTGCCAAAACAA
Source organism: Desulfobacter sp. (assembly GCF_050177295.1). Lineage (NCBI taxonomy): Bacteria > Pseudomonadati > Thermodesulfobacteriota > Desulfobacteria > Desulfobacterales > Desulfobacteraceae > Desulfobacter > Desulfobacter sp. Next base: position 3,442 of record NZ_JBFXHE010000002.1, on the reverse strand, counting down.
TTTTGAGGCGTTTGACCGGATAGCCGGTCAGATCGGGGGATTAAGGCAGATGTTTGAAAACACCGGCACCCGGGAAAATTATGCCCGGATTTTTGACGGTCTTTCAGCAGGCATGGCGCAGCTGGCTGCCATTCGGGAGCAGGGCCTGTCCATTTTGGCACAGTTTAAAATCATTGCAGATAAATCCGTTAGTGCCGGCGAAAATCTTTCCCGGCAGGTCTCCCTGGTCAGGGATATCAGTGAGGATGCCCATATCAAGGCGCTGAATGCCATTATTGCCGCCCATAAGCTGAGACGGGACGGATCGGTTTACAACGTTCTGGCCATGGAACTTAAGGACCGGGTCACCCAGATATCCGGGCTGGCTGAAAATACAGAGCAGACCATTGCAAGGATCGCGGATGCCGCAGGAGAAATCTCCACAGAACCTTCGGGCGGATCGACAAAAGCATCCTTTGATAAACACCGTCCCCAAGACCTGCTGGCGTTTTTGTATCAGAGCCTGGCAGGACAAATGGATGCTGTGGTTTCCGGATGTGCCCTGCTCACGGGGTCTATCAAAGAGACGGTTCTGGGGCTTGAGGCCATGGGCTTGTTGTCAAAATCCCTTGAAGATGCCCGGGCTGAACTGGGTCCACTGGAAGAGTATTTTTCATCCCTTGGTGAACCTGCTGACGAATTTCTTTTCAATGATCCTTATTTTTATGAGCGATACACCATGGCCTCGGAACGACTTGTCCACAGGGACGTGCTTGAACAGGACGGCTCTGACTCATTGGATACTGACGCATTGGAACAGAGCGGTTCCGGGGATGGTCTGGGGGATAATATAGAATTTTTCTAACTTTTCTGGAAAGGAGCGGAAGAAATTGAGTAAAACGATTCTCATAGTCGATGATTCGGCCAGCATGCGGCAGGTTGTAAGTCTCACCCTGGAAAATGCGGGGTTTAACGTCATCCAGGCCAAGGACGGAAAAGATGGATTGAACAATTTTTTCCGGGACAAAATGGACCTTGTGATCACGGATTTGAATATGCCGGTGATGGACGGAATCGAAATGATCCGGCAGATCCGGTCCGGGAACAGCCATCAGTTTGTCCCGATTATCCTTTTGACCACCGAATCCCAGGAGGAAAAGAAAAAACAGGGGAAACAGGCAGGTGCCACCGGGTGGATCGTCAAGCCCTTTAAACCGGAACAACTGGTTGCCGTTGCCAAAAAAGTGCTGGGGTGATGGCACCCCGGGGAGACAGGAATGGATATTTCAGCAGACACATTTAAAGAAGAGGCTTGTGACCTTTTAGAAGAGCTGGAGACTGCCCTGCTGGAACTTGAGGAAAATCCCGAAGATATGGATCTTGTGGGCAGGGTTTTCAGGGCCATGCACACCATTAAAGGTTCCGGCGCCATGTTTGGATTTGATGCGGCTTCAGCCTTCACCCATCATGTGGAATCTGCCTTTGACCTGGTCAGGGACGGGAAGGTTGCGGTGAGCAAACCCCTGATCAACCTGACCCTGACCGCACGGGATCATATCTCAACGCTGCTTGACCTGGAAGGTCCTGCCGATGACGGACTTTTGGCCCAAGGGGAGGCATTAATCAAAAGCCTTAGGGAAATCATGACCGGTGCCGGCAAAAACAGCACAGGGCAAGACGCCTCCCCCCCAGGGGAACCCAATAATGCCCGGGACATCCCTGCCGTGGTGACATACCGGATACGGTTTAAGCCCTTTGCCCACCTGTTGTCCACGGGCAATAATCCTCTGTTGCTCTTGAATGAATTGCGTGGACTGGGCCAATGCCGTGTGGCGGCCCATACCGGGGATGTCCCTGATCTGGAATCCTTTGACCCCAGGTCCTGTTATCTGTTCTGGGATATTTTACTGACAACGGACAAGAGGGAAAACGCAATTAAAGATATTTTTATCTTTGTGGAAGAAGATTGTGAACTGGTCATTGAACCGGTTTATGATGACCAACTGGACGAGGAGGAGCCAGCCAGGATGGAGGCGCGCAAGGCCCCACCAAGTGATGCCAGGGCGGCCTTGACAGAACAGGAACAGATAAAGCAGCCGGTCAGGCAGAAAAGGGAAAAAACGGCCGCTGCCAGTCTCAGGGTCCCGGCAGACAAACTAGACCAGTTGGTGGCCCTGGTGGGAGAACTGGTCACGGTCCAGGCCCGTCTGAGCAGACATGCGGCAGACCATAAGCACCCTGAACTGGTTTCCATTGCAGAGGATGTGGAGATGCTGTCATCGGATCTTCGGGACAACGCCATGAGCTTAAGAATGCTTGAGATCGGTTCCACATTCTCTACGTTCAGGCGTCTGGTCAGGGATCTGTCCAGTGAACTGGGCAAGGCAATCGAACTGACCACCTCGGGCGGTGAAACAGAGCTGGACAAAACCGTGATCGAACAGCTCAAAGACCCCCTGGTCCATATTATCCGAAACAGTATTGACCACGGCATTGAAGCCCCCGGGATCAGAAAAGAGCAGGGCAAGCCGCCTTGCGGCAGCATCCATCTGAGTGCCGAGCACTCAGGGGCCAATGTTCTGATCCGTATAAAGGATGACGGCAGGGGAATGGATCCTGAAATCATCCGGGAAAAAGCATTGCAAAATGAGCTGATTTTACCCGGAGATAACCTTACCCGAAAACAGATCCTTCAACTGGTTTTTGCCCCGGGATTTTCAACTGCGGCCCAGGTGACTGACCTTTCGGGCAGAGGCGTGGGCATGGACGTAGTAAAAAGAAAGATCGCAAACCTCAACGGTGAGGTGGAGCTTGAAAGTGCCAAGGGAAAGGGCACCACCCTGACCCTGAAGCTGCCCCTGACCCTGGCCATCATTGACGGCCTTTTGGTTACCCTGGCTGACAATTATTTTATCCTTCCCCTGTCATCGGTGGAGGAGTGCGTGGAACTGCCTCTCAGTGAACAGGATAAAAACAGGAAAAAAAACCGTCAGATACTTAACATCAGAGGCGATATGGTCCCCTATATCCGGCTTCGGGACGAATACGGGATCACCCGGGATGAACCCGAACTCCAGCAGGTTGTGGTCATGAGGGTTAACGGCGGCCGAACCGGCTTTGTGGTGGACAACGTCATCGGCAGCCACCAGACCGTGATCAAGAACATCGGCAACGCATTCAGGCAGGCCCGTGATATTTCCGGTGCCACTATCCTGGGAGACGGGCGGGTGGCCCTGATTATAGATGTCAACAAGGTACTTGAAGTGTAAAAGCACCCTAAAATAAAATCAACCGCCTTTCGGCCATGTCCGGAAGGAAGATTAAAGGAATTCAAGTGATTATGAACAGGTGTTGTTTTAAAAATTGGAATCTTTTTTCAAAAATCGGGCTCATCAGCCTGCTGATTATCCTCATTATGATGGTAAGCCTTTTTTTCATCATCCTGCCTGACATGAAAAAGCAG
>NZ_JBFXHE010000001.1:0-66215 GCF_050177295.1 Desulfobacter sp. | reverse complement strand
CATGAAAATGAGAACCAATTTTTTCAAATTTTCTGTTAATAGCCGGACTATTGACATAAAATTTGGGAGAATTGGGGCCATTTTCATGAGATTGCAGCCGATTCATCAATTACCAAACAAGCTCTAAAAATATGGTTGCAATTTCAGTCGCGGCCAGAAGGTTATTCATGTCATCACTGGCCTTGAGATATTCATCCACTTTGTTTTGAAGTTCTGCGTTTACTGTACTCAGCTCCTCGTTGGCCGACTGCAGTTCTTCGTTTGATGTTTCCAGTTTTTCAATTGTTGATTGAAGGTATTCCCGGGTCGAATATAGTTCCTGCTCAAAACGCTGTATCGCCGCATCCTTTTTTTTGTTCCGGAATGCTCGGCCTTTTCCCCTTCCGGCATATCAACAGGTGTTTTTTCCTCAAACATCACAAGATACAAACCAGAAGCACGGCCTTTGTCCGTAAGAGCCCTGACCAAAATGTCAGTAGTATGGAGAGCGTCATTATATTAAAGACGGTTGAAGCCTTCTCAAGGGAGGAGGCAAGATATCCTCAGCCTACTATTTTTTAAATTCATGCGTCAGCACTGCTTTTTTGAACTGCCCCTGGCTTTTTTTAAAAAAAGCAGCTATGCCATAAAATTCAAATTTTAATTTATATACCTGTAGCAGAAAGGATAAAGGAGATGAAAAAAGTCGGAATAGTTGGCTGGCGGGGAATGGTGGGTTCCGTGCTCATGGAAAGAATGTCTTCACAGAACGATTTTCAAAAATTTACGCCGTTTTTTTTCACCACGTCCCAGGCCGGACAAACTGCCCCTGACGTGGGCCAGGGCACTTCGGACCTCATTGACGCCTTTGACATAGACACACTCATGGAAATGGATGTATTGGTGACCTGCCAAGGCGGCTCTTACACCGAAGCCGTGCGTCCCAAACTGGCCAAACGGGGCTGGGCCGGGTATTGGATTGATGCGGCGTCCACCTTGAGAATGGATGAACAAAGCATTATTGTTCTGGATCCGGTTAACCTGCCGGTCATTGAAGGGGCGATATCCAAGGGAATTAAGAATTTTATCGGTGGCAACTGCACTGTGTCATTGATGCTGATGGCTTTAGGCGGGCTTTTTGAAAATGACTGGGTGGCGTGGATGACCTCCATGACCTACCAGGCAGCTTCCGGTGCCGGTGCCAAAAACATGAGAGAGCTTGTAGCCCAGATGAGAACCATTGGTGATAAGGCGGCCCCGATTCTGGATAATCCTGCCGCAGCGATTCTTGATCTTGACCAAACAGTTACCGACACCTTACGGTCCGATGCCTATCCTGTTGAAAACTGGGGCGTTCCCCTGGGTGCCAGCCTTATCCCCTGGATTGACCGGGCCATGGACAACGGCCAGACCCGGGAGGAGTGGAAAGGGTTTGTGGAAACCAACAAAATTCTGGGACGCTCGGACAATCCCATCCCCATTGACGGCCAGTGCATCCGCATCGGAGCCATGCGCTGCCATTCCCAGGCCTTCACCATTAAGTTGAAAAAAGATGTCCCCTTGGACGAGATCAATGCTGCCCTGGCTGCCAATAACGACTGGGTGCGGGTAATACCCAATAATAAAGAAGATTCCATCAGGGAGCTGACACCTGCCGCAGTGACAGGTACCCTGAACATACCCGTGGGCAGAATCCGGAAAATGAATATCGGCGAAAATTTTCTCACCGCATTTTCCGTGGGTGATCAGTTGCTCTGGGGCGCAGCAGAGCCTTTGCGGCGCATTTTAAATATTATTCTTTAAACTTTGGGTCATGCCGCGTTTTGGGGTTCTATATTTTGATATAACTCTATAATTTATTATTTCATAAATGGGCTTTTCAATTGATTTGGGGTCGGGTAAGCTGGAGAATATTACTGATTTGAAAATTTTATTAAATCCGACCAAGCAAACGAAAGTCGAAACAAAAATTGCCCGCAATGAATCCTGCCCATGCGGAAGCGGGAAAAAGTATAAAAAATGCTGCGGGTAAGGAGAAATTAATAATGTCAGCCCGATTGCCGGAAAAAGCCCTGCTGCTGAAGCGCTTAAAGGATGGCGGATTCAGCGTGCCCGATTTTCTGTACGTTCCGGCGGAAAATTTTAAAACAAATGATTTTGCCGAACTGGAAGCTTTTTTGAAAAATTATCGGGATGGTTTCAAGGTTATCGCTCGCAGCGCTCATCCTGACGAGGAATATTTCAAAGGCGGCACCTTTGATTCCATCACGACTTACTCGGATATTAGCGGGATAAAGTATGCGCGCAAACGGATGGTGAATGCATCCCGCACCGCCAAAGGCCTTTCGATCCAGCGACAGCAAAAATTCAATCGCGCGCCGGAGATTGACCCGGAACAGATGGGGGTGATCGTAATGCCTTTTATGGATGGATCAAGTGTCATGGCTAAAATGATTGGCCGCCAGTGGGAGTTCGGTTATTGTCGTGACCGTCAGCAAAAGCTGAGTAACGAGCCGTTCATTACCCGAATCCCTCATGACCGGAAACTGATTGACTTGTCAACGAGCATACAGGATTTTTTAGGGTTCAGTTGTGAAATTGAATATATCATCACGTATGATAATGATATTTATATTGTCCAGGCCAAGGATATTTCGGAATTCGACCTGAAGGAGATGATCGAAAGCGAGCAGCATGTCATTCTTCTGGACGGCATTCGGAGAATTCGAAAGCGGCACAGTTATCGTGAGCGGCCAATCTTTGTCATGGACAACCAGTCCTTTTATCTGGAGGTCATCAACCAATGTGAGAAAATGGTTCACGGCTGGGGAGATCAACCCACAGTCTTTGAGGATATTCTGGGTGTGATTTCAGATTACCAGCAAACGCTGGAATCATTTGCCCTGCAGTATTGGCGGTTTGCGGTCTTGGGCCTTTCTATCCTTGTGCCTGGTGATCTTCGTCAGATCGTCAATCACTATCTTGAAGACACCCCCGAACTTCAGAAGCAGCTTTCAAAGGCCCTGTATGACCACCATTATTTTATCGATCGGTTCATGGCCGAGGCTGACACCGTGATTGCAAGAGATAAAGTTCGTTTAAACCTTGACAGCCACGATGCCTACGGCGTTGATACGGTCCGGAATCCTCTGTGGTCCGTATACTGGTACCAGAAACGACATGCGGAGGTTTGCGCGCGAATCCGGAGCATCGGGTTTAAGACCGGCGACACCATTGGCATTGAAATTAATCCGGACGGCAAACCGCAAATTTTCAAACATTAATAAGGGACAAAGATGAGTGAATACCAGTATTATGAATTTCAAGCCATAGACAAACCTTTATCTGAAAGGCTCATGTTGCGTTTCAAGGTCTTATTTGATCAAAAGCTCGACACGCGAATGGAGCAAGGCCTTTCCTCACTTGCCAGCGTCATGAACGAACTCAAAAAAACAAGATGAAAAGGGAGCTTCTCCTGTGAAATTCCTTGATGTGGACGCAACCAACCTCGTAGCAGAGACCAGAAGCCTTCCATCGTATTTACATGAACTTCATGGAACCCGTCTCCATCCTCGTCCCTGGCAAAACGACCGACTTTATCAAGGGCTCAGTGGTTACCTGGCGAACATTGGCAAGCATCTGAATTGCCACCAGGCCGCATCGCTGAATCATCACTTTGAGGGGTTGATGATGTCCAGCAAAAATGGTGTCCGTCAGATCATCGAAGCGTTTGCCGCAATCTTTACATTCATAACGCTGTTTGACAGGTTCTTTTTCATCGAATCCCCTTTTGATTACTCGTTTGGAATCACAATGCGGACATTGACATTCTTCCGGCCAGCGCAATTCCCGAACAGTGTCGTAACATTGTGCATCATCAATCAGAGTCTCTATGTTTACCTGCATCCGTTGGGCTACTATGGTGAATGGATCAAAAAATTCACCCTCTACCATTATACGACCCTGAAACGCAACATGAGCCTTAATTTTTACACTTGACTTTGGTAAGTATCTCATGTAACTGAAAACGAAGTCTAAAAAATTATTTCAAAAAAATAGGGTGAATTCCATACAACTAAACACTGAAATACATAGCGAGCATAATAGACATTTTCGGAAATAAAGAATTTGGCAAAAACGGAAATGTATTTTCAGGCAGTTATCACCAGAATATAGATGGAAAATCTTATTTCCGAAAATGTATAATATACATCTTTTTACACTATCAGAGTCGAATTGGTCATTTATGCATACTTCTTAATCTGAGTTTCAACAACATATAACTAGGCCCTAATGGCTTTCCACAAAAAATCGAGTTATTTTCCTCTCCGAATTCAAGACGCTATTGATGAATATGAAGGCATCACCGGGGAGCGTGTTAATATCAAACAGGTCGATCCAAGGCGGCCTATGGTTCGGAAACATTATAAGAATTTTTTACAAAAAACTTTTGCAATCAATATGGGGGCCAATGAGGGGGAACGACTCTCCTTGAGAATGGGGATCAAGCCCATGATCAGGGAAATCGTCTCCCAAAATGCCATCGGCGGATTCAAATCAGTCTGTGAGGCCGAGAGGTGGAAGTACTTGATATTACCGGTTCCCGTGCAAGAAAATTGTTACAACGGACATGTTGGATTTAACAAGACCGGAATGGGGGGGCACCGCTTGGATCTTACTAAGCAATATATAGTTTACGCGGGACGCGATCACAATCTACTCGCTTCCGCATGTGAACTGGAGAGAGGAATGATAAGCAGCGATGGTCCGACACCCCCCGGAGACACAATCAAATTGGGTATCACCTTAGGTTACCCAAAATGTTGTTCAGAGGCGTTTTCAAAGATCAATTCAACCCGAAATCAGCCATATATTCAAAATAGTCTGCAGCGGACAAAAACACCGAACCGTCTTTTGAACAATCTGTCACTGGAACTTTTTCATTACATCGGCTGGACACCGTGTCGTTATGATTGTTCAGAAAGTCTTGAATTCGCGGGTAAAATAGACCGGCACCTCAATCAATTGGGGCACCCCGGCAGAATGAATGCACTGCAATATCTCGGTATGCCCAGATTATATATAGATGACAAACGCCAGATCCTTTTTCACGGAGAGAAATTGCCCGGCAAGGGAATTGCTTATAAATCAGTACGTTGCCCCTGCAATTTTAACAGGAACAATGGTGCAACCTTGTTTGATTGGATTTTTTACGCTCACCTGGCGTCGCTTTTCGCCTCTGGAGACCGGGTATTTTTTAAAGACAGCCGACGTGCCGATATTTTTTCGGGAAACAGGAAGATCACAAGTCTGGAACTGCCAAAAGACGCCTTATGGTTTACATTTCAATAGACGCGTCTTGATCGGACAAATACATTTTTGCGGTACTAACTTGAATAAAAAATTAGGAGGAATGTCATGAGCGATGCTTCAGTCAACCCCTCAAACGTTGTGATCAATAATCCGATCACGTCGATCGGAAGCCAAAAGATCCCTAACGCCCCGGAAAAGGTGTTCGCCTTGCAAATAAGTGAATTGGGGAAGATTCAATTTTTTGTGGCCCAGGTGCAACATCTTGGGATTACAACTTTCTCGGAGCAATACGGAGATTTCCAGGACAAGGCACTGGTGGATAAAGCGACGGTGCTGTTCAAAAATCTGCAAGAGGCAGCCGGGCAGTTCGGATCTGACTCCCGGGATATCATGAAAACCATCGGCACAGAGAACCCGCCGAACGATCCGTTTGCATATATCATTTGGACGGCTTCCAAAATCGAGAGTATCGCCATGAACATTTCCAATTTCATGGGATCCGGTCTGCCGGCCATAAGCCAAGAAAAAGACCCGGCCAAACGAGCTGAAAACCTCAAACAATTGCTTACCTACGAAGGGGCGGGGGTTTATTCCTACTTGGCGGCACTGAAGAACTATTCCGAGGGACTTAACAAGGCCCTCAGTTTATATTTTTCCGATAAGTTGAAACCTGCCGGACATGCCTTCGGGGAATACTTCGCTCCTGTTACGGTTCTGTCAGTCGCCGAAGAAAGTGTAAGCGCATTGAGTGGCCCCAGCAGAATTCAACGGATGGGCATGAATAATGTTAAGCTGGTAATGAGTACTTACGACTGGTGCATCGGCGGTTCAAAAGGGCAACTCAATTTATCGGCCCTTCCGCCGCTTTTCCCGGTATCGGCCCCTGCCTTTGACGTCGATATTGCCGAACGGACCAAATTGCTGAAGGAGATCGGAGACGACAATGCCGTGATCAAAAAACTGGGAGCAGATGAGCAGAAAAAATCCGCCCTCGTAGCCCAAGTCGGCGGCATGCTTGGCCAATCCGCTATCGTGCATAATTCAACCCATACATTGTTGAAAGCCGCCATTGATATGGCGGAAGGGTTTTCAAAATGCGCCGCTGATGTGCTGGCGATTTCAAATGCCATTACACCTGAAAAAATGAAAGATCTGGCCGTATTCATGGCAAACACCGGACTGGATACGGCAAAGGATGCCTGGGCAGAGATTCAAACCACCGCCAATGCCTTCATCAATTGCGCTCAAATGATGTAAAAAACATCATTTTGACAATTTCGGGCAGTTTATCCGATGCCTGATATGATTGCTTACCCGGCTCACCCGGGCAAACCCACAAAAAGAAAGGACGGACCATGGCAGACCCTAGTGTTAATCCCAAAAATGTTTTAATCAAAAATGAGAACACCGATTTACCCCCTGAATTGCCAAAGCCACCCGAAAAAGTATTTGCATTGCAAGTGAATGCTTGGGGCACATTACAGGATTTCATCGCCAATGCACTGCAATTGCCGATTCTCCAGTCGGATTTTGAAGAGCGGTACGGAACCTTCGAGGATGAGGCCCTGGTTGAAAAAGGGATCGAGCTCTTGAAGGGACTAAAGGATGCGGCAGATGCATTCGGCAACGTGGTGACCGAATCCCAGGACATCATGAAATATATCGGAACCGACACTCCCCCGGAGTCACTTTTCGCACATGGGGTCTGGCTGGCCTCCAAGATAGAGAGCACCGCCATGACTGTATCCAATTATGCGGCTTCGGCCATCCCGGCTTTGGAAAAGGAAACCGACCCTCAAAAGCGCGCCGAGGATATCAAAGAGCTGCTGACCTACCCAGGTGCAGGCATGTATTCCTATGCAATCGATTTAAACGGGAAATGCAATGACTACAACGGATTGCTGTCAACATACGTGGAAAACACCTTCAAACCTGCCAGTGACGCTTTCCATACATACTTCACTACGCAAGAGAATACCATATTGACCGATGCCCAGAATATAGTGGACTCCGAGCTGTCCAGGATCAACGAATTGACACTGAAAGTGGCCAGTCTCAAGTCCAAACTGTATGGGTGGTCGATCGGAGGCTCAGTAGGATGTGTTGTTGCCTCGGGCTTGCCCCCGCTGTTCATATTCGGTTCGGCGATTCTGCTTGGTTTTGAAATCGAAGAGTGTATCCGGATACAGAAAGAAATTGACAAGGATAACGATGAGATCAAAAAATTGAAGGCTGATGAGCTGAAAAAAGCCGCACTGGTAACTGACCTGACGACTTTAATTAATTCTTCGCAAAACGTCGATGACGCAGCCAAGGCATTTTTGCAGGCCGTGGTGGAAATGGCCGAGGGGTTCGGTTTGTGTGCTACTGATATGAAGACGATTTCCGATCTTGTTGAACCGAAAAAGGTGGCTGACCTGCCGCCCTTCCTGCAGAATACGGGCCTTGAAACCGCCGAGAAAGATTGGAAAGAGATTCAATTGGCTGCAAATAATTTCATCAATTCAGGTCAGTACAAGTACGAGACCGCGTCATGATTGCAGCCCCCCGCTTTTGATGTATGAATTGATCACCGGGAGCGGATATTTACTTATCCGCTCCCTGCCACATTCAATTTTTAAATTATCGCCCTTTGGGAAGGCTGTTAGCCCTTAGCTGTTAGGAAATGGAAAAGTCCTATACTATGAATTTAAAATCCGGGAGGCCCCAAATGAGCCCACAACTTAATTTCACAACCTTGGCAAAAACATGTGACATGTATTCATGTACCGAAATTGATGAAAAAACAACATATGTATGCGCCCTTGCGCCTAATTTGTCCGAGGTCGCCTCATGGCTGCGCCAGAATCAATCTTTATACCTGATACTTTGCGCAGATACCCTGATCATTGATGAAGATGAAATACTGCCGGTTTCCACCGCAGTTCAAATTGCGGCGCGGAACATTCTGGTCCGCAAAAAAGGGACCGCCACCGTCACCATTGATTCAAGCGAGGAGATCACCGGCCTTGAGATCTGTACCCAAGGTGTGCTCGGCAGCCTTCAAGTCGGCTTTCCAAAGGATAAAACAGAAACCATTGCTTTGTCCGGGGCAAAGACAACCATATTCACCTGGACAAAAGGCGGGAAATTAAACAGCAAAATTGCCGATGCAAAAGACCTTTCCGATAACCTTAAATCCTGGACGGCAAAAAACGCATTGCGTGCCAGTTTTTCAGCCGGGGCCCAGCTTATTTACAGCCCCGATTATGCTGCCGACTCAGTGGCCATGTTGCAATGGGTTTCTGACTGCTGCGCTGCAATTTTAAACGGGGCCAAAGGAAACCCGGATCCGGGAAAAAATATCGGAGCGCCAATCAACGCCTTGGTACAGCAGGCCAATGCCCTCTTGGTCTATGCCAAAGCTGCGGATGCGGGCATTACGACCGTACCGGTTCTGTCCGATACCTATTATGCCCATCGCCTGGAATCGTTGCTGGATCTGGCCAAGGATTTCCAGGACGTCATTGACAATCTCCAAAAGACCGAAGAGGTCGAAAAAACCCTTGAAGAATTTGCAGACGCGTTGACCCAGACCACCTATAACAACGAGGAGCCGCTCCGCAGTGAGCTGGATTCCTATACCGCAAGTTATTCCCTGCTCTATGACAGTTACCTGAAGCTGATCGGGCTTTACCAGGTCCAGTCAGGTGTGGTTCAAACGGCCCGGGAAACATTAGACAAAGCCATTCAAGAGCAGAAGATCAAAGATATGTTCAACGCGGCCTTCGATCTTGTCAAATCGGCTGTAAGCGCCGGAAAAGCAGTGGCTGAATTCGCTGCCGAGGATTACGCAGGGGGGGCCGGCGACGCTTTGGAAAGCTTCACAAGCTACATAGAAGCGGTAGATAAATTCACCGATCCCTCCATGGATGAATTAAAAGACCAGGCAGAGGGGTTAAAAATCTCCCTGACCGGTATGGCAGGCGTCGGCAAAAGCGCCTATGACGTTTGGAAGTCGGTGACATATAAGGGGGGGACAGTCTCCTTCTCGGATGCTGCAGCACTTGAAACGTCCATAGAATCGGCCTCATTAGGAGGAGATCCCGGGCTTTCATGGGAACTTTTCAGCCTAAAGGTGGATGCGGTATTGGACGGCTCCATGCCATCGGGCATTGAATCTGCGGCAAAGGAATATAAGGCAGCGCTGAAGTCCCAATGCCTGTATGGGGAAGCCATCATGAATAAAGCCGTCTCCTTGATGCACCTTTCTTATCAACTTGCAGACACGGCCGGCCGGCTGGTGGCTGTCCAGAACAACCTGTCCGTTTGGGAAAAACTGTCCCAAAATACCAAGGAGAAGGAAAAACGTATCGAAGTCCAGAAGGCTTTTGTCCAAGAGCGTTTCATGGATATCAAACGGTCCCTGTTTGTGGCGCTGATTAACTACCAGGCTGCCTACAGGTATTTTTATTTAACGCCCTGTCCGACCACCATTTCCCTGGACATGAATTATCTGGCGCTGTCCAGTGCACTGCACGGCGTCGATGTCGAGATTGGCCAGTTGCTCAATCCATCCCGCCCCCTTCAGGACTTCAAAGAGGTGTCGTGGCCGCTGGATGTAGACGGAGAACAGGCTGCCGAACTGGACTCGAACAAATATACCTGGAATATTTCCATTGATGACACGGCATTTGTGTCCAAAGTGACAGCCAGCCACAGTAAAGCCTTGTTTCTGGAATCCGTGGAATTTTATGTATATCCGGAGCCGCCCCATGGCACAATCGTACAGATGAAGATTGGCCCCTCCGGAGTGATGAACCTTGAATCGTCAAATGGGCAGCGATATACATTTACATGTGAGCAGCCATTTGAACTGGATGCAGAATATGTCTCAGGGGGGGCTTACACCACTAAATGGCAGCCTTCTGAAGAGGTGAAGGCATACTATATGAAACCTTCTCCGTTCTCCATCTGGCATTTGAAACTTATCCAGCCCGAATCGGAAGATGGAGAAAGCATGACAGTGTCTAAAATTGAAATGAAATTAAGCGGAGTATATTGGCCCAAAACTGACGCCCGGACACCAACGGCCTGATTGCCGGAGATAAAAGAATGGCAAAACTTGATACGACCCAGATTTCGGCTCTTTTGACGGTTCCCATTGAGGATTGGATTCTCATCAATGAACGCGTGGGCATATTGCTGGCCCCAAGCCCCCTTGGCGGTCTCTATTACCAGCAATTTGCCTCGATCCCCATGCTTGACGAACTGCTGAATGTGTGTCGAACATGGAATAACAGTACTTGGCCCCTGGCCTGTGAGGTGGTTTCCGAAACAAATACCTTTGCAACTAGATTAAACGGGTTCCTCCAAACAGTACTGGACGGCGGAGGAGATGTCGATACATTGAAGAACCTGGCTTCGGATGCCACGGGCATACAAAAGCAAACAGAGACGTTCAAGACGGAATCGGCAACGTTTGCAAATGTTAATAAAACAGCCGACACGAGTCCTGCGCGCCACACGTATTCCACAAATTTCGTTTTTCACGATATCAATCCCGATCCCACCGCCGTGTCCGACGCTGCCCTCCAGATAACCCTGGGGTGGGGGAATATCGTGGATGATATGACCCAGGCCATCAAGGCTATGGAGGATGCGGAAAAGGGATTTGGCGGATTTATGAGCAGGGTTGAAATTGAAACGGCTGTGGCTGATTGGAAAACCGTAGCCGATAAGTTCAAGGACCTGAAAGACGGGATGGGTGAAGCTGCCAGTGGATTGACAGGTGAAATCTTTTATGAAGGCACCACGATCCGGGAGGACGGTACGCTTTACCATGTGCGCCTGGACCATCCTTACGAACCAACCGCACTGGCAGTGGGTAATAACGGATCTCTGGTGGTGGAAACATTTGATGCGTCTGACGCCAGTCAAAAATGGTCATTTTCCAAAAACGGATTCGGGTGGATTTTAATGTCCAACAGCAGCCCGAATTATTCAGGGTACAGGGCTGATGTCACGAATTCGGCGTCCTATGCACCGGTCATGACCAATACCGGAAGAGACACCGGTACAAACTATCGGATCATCAAGGTGGACAATCATAGTTTGCGCATCGTAAACCTGGACGTTGAGTTGGGGATGGAGCAACAGCGTGTATTGCAACAAAACGCGGTGTATCTGGGCGAACCGGGAGTCCTGAACTGGAATTACCTGGTGGAGGACGACACCACGCAATCCATCCAGACCTGGAAATTCACTGAAGCGTAAGTAAACCGATATTCAAAAAAAAGGAGAAGCTCTTTATGGAAACCACTGTACGGAAAGAATCCGATGAAACGAGGTTGCATGTTTTTTTGAACCCAATCGAGCTTGAAATTTTTGACAAAACAAAGCCGGACCACAGCCAGGCATATCTGTCCGAACTGGAAGCAAAATTGCACTTGCCTCCGGATTCCCTTACGGTTTCCAATTGTGTCGCCAAGAACGACGGGGCAGCGTCCGATACCCACGGGTCCCACGGGTCCCATGCATCCCACGGGTCACATGGCTCCCACGGATCACATGGCTCCCACGGTTCCCATGGCTCCCACGGATCACATGGCTCCCACGGCAGTTGGTAGCCGGAAGCATTGGGGATAAAGAAAATATTCGGCTGGTACAGACACAAAATCATAAATCGGAATATGGCCGCATGAAAAAAATTACATTTGAAGTCAATCAACACATACATTCCAAAAGCGTTATGATCCGGACGTGCCACGCATTCACTAAATCTTATTACACGGATTTGGATGACAATGGAAACGGCAAGTGGATTGTTACCCTCCGGGAGCGGACGGATAATTCCATGGGAAAGCATGATGACCCGGAAGCCGAGTTCCGCAATGAACTGCTGAATGAGTCTTTCCGGGAAATGTTGATGGAAAAATCGAAAACCGTCAA
Organism: Desulfobacter sp.; assembly: GCF_050177295.1. Lineage (NCBI taxonomy): Bacteria > Pseudomonadati > Thermodesulfobacteriota > Desulfobacteria > Desulfobacterales > Desulfobacteraceae > Desulfobacter > Desulfobacter sp. The sequence goes on along the minus strand of NZ_JBFXHE010000001.1, from coordinate 53,993 downwards.
GGAAATCGTGGTCGCCCGCGCCCTGTTCGGCGCGGACGGGTTCCCCGGCGAAGATCCCCTGGAAGCCCTGGACCTTGAAACCGATTTTTCAGATACTGACGAGGATTTTGACGACTATATGGATGATCCCCTGGGCATCGCAGTCCCCTGGGAGGAAAAATACCAAAACGGAACAAAAGCAAAAGATGCGAATCAAGAGCAATATGAGAAATCCAATGAACGATGAATTAAACTATTTCCGGTTCAAACAGATCCATTCCGACAGGTATCTTCTGACAAATGATGTGGGAAGCCATTTGTTTTTGAACGGAGATGAGTTTGCCGTATTGAGAAGTGATCCCACCCGTTTATCCGGACCCTTGCGGGCAAGACTGCTCGACAAAGGTTTTCTCTTCGAAGATGGCGAGATTGACGGTTTCATCAAGGAATACAGGACAAAGCATGATTTTTTACACAGGGGGCCGGGGTTGCATATCCTGGTGGTGACCCTGCGATGCAACCATACCTGCTCATATTGCCAGGCCGGCCGCAAGGGCATGGAAATCAAGAATTTTGATATGGATCCAAAAACCGCCGAGGAAACAGTCGATTTCATTCTGAGTTCCGGTGCGCAGGATTTGTGCATTGAATTTCAGGGCGGCGAACCCCTGGTCAATTTTGATACGGTCCGTCATGTTATTGAGTATACCCAATCAAGGAATACAGATAAAAATATCATTTTCAGCATTGTTACCAACTTAAGTTTGATGGACGACCAAACGCTCTCTTTTTTGCTGGAAAATGATGTTGCCATCTGTACATCCCTGGATGGACCGGAAGAGATTCACAATAAACATCGTGTGTTGACGTCAGGAAACAGTTACAGAAAAACGGTGGATCAGATCCGCCGGATTTCAGCGGAACTGGACAAAAAGGATCGGGAAGGCAAAACCTACGGCCGGTTAAACGCGTTACCCACGATATCCAAAGATATTTTAAGCGACCACAAATCATTGGTTGATCTGTACGTGGAACTTGGTTTTCAAACCATTCATCTGCGTCCGGTAAATCCCTTCGGTTTCAGTGAAGGTCACATGAACGGCTCGCAATACCCGGCAAAGGAGTTCCTAAAATTCTATCGCCGATGCCTTGATTATATCCTGGAGCTGAATGAATCAGGAACCGTTTTCCTTGAAAAAACAGCCTTAATTTTTTTACAGAAAATCCTGACACGAACGGATCCCGGATTCATGGATATACGCTCGCCCTGCGGTGCCGGTATCGGACAACTGGCTTACAATTACGATGGGCGCATTTTCACCTGTGACGAGGGCAGAATGGTCGATGCATCCGGAGACGATGTGTTTTGCCTGGGAAATGTCAGCTCTTCTTCCTACCCGGAGGTCGTTACAAACGGTGTGGTTCGATGCCTCAGCATTGCCAGTTGCCTGGAAGGGCTTCCCGGATGCCACGACTGTGTATACCACCCCTATTGCGGTGTCTGCCCGGTCTACAACTATGTGGTGCACGGCAACATCTTTGGGCGGCCGTTTAACGAGAGATGTCAGATTATGTCAGGAATCCAGGATTACATATTTGAACGCCTGGAAGAGAAATTCGATATTTTTTCCTCATGGGTAACCCTATCGAACCGGACACCTCCAGGAAAATTATGATTGAAAAAGTAGATGTGAAGTGCGGTTTTTTATGCAACAACCGATGTCTTTTCTGCGTCCAGGGAAATAAGCGGACGCAAATCGGGGATATCCCTACCCCAGACATCATTCAAACCCTGGAAAAGGCGCGGTCAGAGGCCCATTCCGTGGTACTGACCGGTGGAGAGGTGACAATCAAACCCGACTTTTTGCAACTGGTGAACAAAGCCGGGGAACTGGGATTCAGGCACATTCAGATCCAAACCAACGGCAGGATGTTCGCCATTAATGATTTCTGCGATAAAACCATCCGGGCCGGTGCAAATGATTTTTCTGTGGCCCTCCACGGCCACACGCCAGCGCTCCACGATTATTTGACCCAAAGCAAGGGGGCATTTTACCAGACTGTCAAGGGAATCAAAAATTTGAAAAAGCGTGGGCAACGGGTTGGCCTGAACATTGTCGTCAACCGTTCGAATTTCAGAAATTTACCCTCCATAGCCGCTTTGGCCATCCGCCTCCAGGTGGATCAATACCAATTTGCCTTTGTCCACGCACTCGGGACAGCCGGAAAAAATTTTTCGCGTATTGTGCCCAGGTACACCTTGATTGAGCCTTATGTGAAAAAAGGCCTCTCTCTTGGCATCCTGGCAGGTAAATCCGTTATGACCGAAGCGATCCCCTATTGCATGATGTCCGGATATTATCCTTATGTTGCAGAGAGGATCATTCCCAAAACAAAAATATATGATGTGGGGGTAATTGATGACTATACCGACTACCGGGTCAAGGAGGGCAAACTGAAAGGGGAGCATTGCACAGTCTGCAGATTCAATGCAGTCTGTGAAGGCCCATGGAAGGAGTATTCCGAAAGATACGGTTTTTTTGAATTCCGGCCTGTTCTCAACCCAGCCTGATGATGGAAAAATTATGGATTCGAAATGTCTGCACATTATGACAAGCCCGGTATGCAACAACCATTGCCTGTTTTGCAATGACGGTTTCAGGGATAACCCGGACCCGTCTGCATATGCGCCTGAAAACATTAAAGGGATTATACGCAGTTACAGGGGCAGGTTGAGCCGTCTGAACTTTACCTCGGGTGAACCCACCCTTAATCCGGAACTGCCAGCGTTCATAAAAACGGCGCGTGACAACGGATTTACAAAAATCGGGGTAACAACCAACGGAAGGATGCTTTCTTATCCGGGCTATCCCCTGGATCTTTTGAAAAGCGGTGCGAATGAAATTATTATTTCCATTCACGGCCCGGAGCCGGGTGTACATGACGCCCTGACCCGCTCCAAAGGCAGTTTTGAACAAACCGCCGGCGGCATCGCCAACCTGAGCAGACTCAAGCGGTCCTATAAATTTAATTTTCTGGCCGCAGTGACGCTCAACCGGCAGAACCTTCCATATTTAGAAGACCTTATTGAATTTTTAATGCCGGCTGGCCCGGATGAAATCATTGTCAACGTTATGCAGCCCTTGCAGGGCCGGAAAAAAAAAATATCCAAACGGCTGCTCCCACGGTACAGTGATGTGGCAAAAGTGGCCGGCGCGTATTTCCATAAACGCAAAGACTTTTTTATAGGAAAACAAAACCGACTCCGGAAAAAATGGTTCTGCATCATTGATCTGCCCCTTTGTACAGCCACAATGCTCAAGGATACGATCGGATATGGTGAGACAAGGATCATTGAAAATGCATCCGGTCATGACTCCGGTGCACCCGGCAAAACAGGTGAAGGCAGGCCCGGCTCGAACACCAGGATTTTTGCCGATAACCGCGAGCTGAAAATCAAGGGAAAAAATTGCAGGGCATGTATCTTTGACGACCGCTGTAACGGCATTTATAAACAATACATAGAATTTTATGGGTGGGACGAGTTTCAGCCCGTTTTGTCCGGTGCGTTTTAACATTGATGGATGAGCAGACAAAAGAGTCGGCTGTCTACGACAGAAGATACTGGTTAAAGATTTCAAATTGCTGCAACAACAACTGCATCTTCTGCCTTGATGCGGACTCTGTCCGGAAAACCGCTTTTGAGTCCATGGACGGGATTGAATCACGGATTCAAAAAGCGGTGAATGGCGGTTTCACCCGCCTGGTCATCAGCGGCGGGGAGGCGACCATTCATCCGGAATTCATTGAGATCGTCCAAAGCGCCCGGAAACGGGGATTTCCAAAAATCCAGGTCGTTTCCAACGGACGTATGTTCAGCTATCCGGACTTTACACGGCGCGCAGTGGCGGCCGGTTTGACAGAGGCCACAATATCGGTTCATGGGCACCACCCCGGGCTGCATGACCGGCTCTCGGGTGTGGCAGGGGCTTTTGGGCAGACGTATAAGGGCATTGTCCAGCTGTTGAAAACCGGGAAATGCATCGTGAATATCGACATCGTGGTCAACAGGATGAATTATCGGCATGTTGAAGACATCATCCGGCTTTTTTCCAGGCTTAATATTTTCGAATTCGACCTGCTTCATGTGATCCCGTTCGGCGCTGCGTTCAAAAACAGGGAAAAATTGTTTTTCGACCGGCAACAAGCTGCGCCGTATTTAAAAAAAGCATTCAGGTATTCAAAAAAACCGGGGTTTTATATATGGACCAACCGATTTCCGCCCGGGCTGCTGGAAGGGCACGAGGCGTTAATCCAGGACCCGCATAAATTATACGATGAGATCAACGGCCGGGCAGATCTATTTGAAGGATACCGGCATACCGGAAAACTGCACTGCAGATCGGAACGATGTGAAACATGCTTTATGCGCCCTTTCTGCAACAAATACCTGTGGTATGAAAAAAAACGGTACAATGCCGCCGGAATAGATACGATATGCACCCCAAAGATAACAGAAAAGCTGTTTACATACCTGGCAGACGTGTCTCCATACAGCCTGGAAACGGTTTTAAGCCGGGAAAACCTGGACAAATACCTTATGCAAAAAAGGAAAGCATCAAGGTTTCAACGGATTCTTTTCACTATGACCGACTGGAAGCCATCCGGGCTGCAGTGGTCGAAAATCTTTAATGACGGCCGTTGCGCCGTTGAAATTACCGGTTCATCACAAAACCTTCCCGAAATAATCCAAAGCGGTATCAAAACAGTTTTTCTTTTAAACCGCGATACCCGGCAAATGATCATGGCACATTATGATTTGGTTCAACGGTTTGCCGCCACAATCAGCTTCCGCTTCCCGGTTTTCGAAAAACTCTCAACGGCGCGGGACGAGTATGAGGGGATTTTGGAATTTCTTTGCCTGTTTCAATCCATTCCGGTACAAGACTGCACGCCCTGCCTGGCCAATGGCGGCTTTTTCCGGTCAAGGAATGTGATCAGCCCGGAACTATACCTGGACAAAGGCCGGATGGATCTTGGGGGGCTTGTAGAAGAGTATATTCATCGAGACTATTTCATCAAAGGCGACAGATGTTCGGAATGCATCCATGAAAAGAATTGCCGGGGAATGCATATCAACTTTATTCGGATTTTTGGTTTCGGGAGGTTAAAAGAGAACCCGCGCCCCCAAACCGTGAAAGGATAAAATTATATGGCTGGTATCGCCTACCTGCAAATTACCAGGAAGTGTAACCAAAATTGTATCTTCTGTTCCAACCCGGACAACAATGAAGTCCGATCTATGGAAGATGCCAAAAACACCATATTAAAATTCCGGGATCTAAACTATGACGGGGTTATACTCACGGGTGGAGAACCCACCGTCTATGACGGACTGCCGGAACTGATCGCCCACTGCCGCCAAAACGGCATTCCCTCACGGATAATATCCAACGGACAGAACCTGGCTGACAAGGGGTATCTCAATACCCTTGCCAGGGCCGGCCTAGATCACATTCATCTGTCCCTGCACTCCTTTAAGGATGATGTCCAGTCGGAACTCACCGGAAATCCCGGGTCCCTTGAGAATTTGACAAATGCATTGGAAAATTGCGGCCGGACCGGTATTTCCATAAACATCAATACGGTGATCAACAGCTACAATGCAGGCCACCTGCACCTTACGGTGAAATGGCTGATCCACAATTTCCCCTTTATCAGGCACTTTGTCTGGAACAACCTGGACCCGTTTATGAACCGGGTGGAACAAAACAGGCACGTTATAGCCCAGCTCCAGGATTTCGAAGTTTCTCTGTTCAAGGCAGCGCTTTTTCTGAAGCGGAACAACAGGACGTTTCGCATTGAACGCGTCCCACTGTGTTACATGGCCGAATTCGCCGAATTCAGCACGGAAACACGGAAAATAATCAAGAATGAAAAAAGGGCCATATCATTCTTGGATAACCGGGGAGATTACAGCCAGGATAATTTTTTCTATGAAAAAGGTCCGCCATGCCAGGTTTGCGAACTGAACCCGGTCTGCGCCGGATTATATGGCGGGGACGCGTATTTCCCATTTGACGATCTTTTCCCGGTATTCATGAACCGCAAAAGGATTATGGATGCAATCCTGAATCCAAAACCGATCCGGGAAGCCATATGAAAGAATCGGAAAAAAAACAAGTATTGATCAATCCAGCCGTTGAGTTGCCGGCACACTACATCGACAACCCGGCGTTCAATTTTTATGCGGCCGCATGTGCATACAAACAGCTCTCCCCAGGGATGGGAAATCTTAACTTCGTGGATGCATTTGCAGATGGAGACATACTGAAAAAAGAGGGGAGAGTCCGGTTCGGGGCAGCCAATAAAAAACTTATCCAAAAGGTTGATGCCCACGGCGCAGGGACCGCGATGATCATCTATACGTCATTCCACCGGGCCGAAGGATTGTACAACCGCGATCTTTTCGAGCTGATCGATTTATTGGGCAGTCGGGGGATTGAAATCACCCTGCTGGATCTGTACGATTCGACCACACACTACCTTGGATTTCATCAGGAGCGCTTGAAGCAGGCCTGCCGGTTTATCCGCAAGGTTGTCATCAGATACCTGCCGGCAGGGGCGTTGGGGGTTCCCCGCTTCCCGATTCAAATGGCGGGCATATACGGTGATTGGTTGGAAAAAGCACGCAAAACCGGGACGATCAAAGATAACAGGCCCGGTGCCCGGATTTTCCCATATCAATCTTCATTCGGATGCCCCTATCAATGCCTATTTTGCAAAAAACGCCCGGAACAATGGACCGGCTTACCTGCCCGGACAGTGCTTGATGATTTAGACTATTTGAAAAATCTGGGATATGACCGGATTTTTGTCACCGATCCCTATGCCAATTTTGACAAGGACCGTTTCAAGGCTATTTTGTCCGGTTGCGCAGACAAAAAGATCGGTCTCCACTTTGTCAACGGATTGGGGCTTGGTCATCTTGACACGGATACCGTCTGCCTTTTAAAACACACCACACAAATTGTTTCCCTGTCCCCGGAAAGCCTCTTGGATCCGGAACTTACGCGTCTTAAAAAACCCTTTGACAGGCAAACCGCCCTTGAAAAGATCGAAATGATAACGGCGCTGGGGCTGCCTGCGCACCTCCATTTCATTATAGGGCTTCCAGGTCAGAACCGGGAGGCTGTAAACCGCTCTTTGATGGAAATATGGCGGCTATATCGCCAGAATCCTTTTATACCGCGGATCCAACAGTACCGGTCAAGAGACGATCTGTTCATCAGTCAAAATAAAAGAGAGAACATTTACCCTTCTTTTTCACCCGGGCATTCCCGGGACCCATGGCTCCAAACCGCCCACTGCTGCTTTGATGCCAAGGTGAACGCCAGAAGAACGGAAAAGATAATCATCAATGTCTCCTATCGCTGCAACAACCGGTGCCGCTTTTGCGCCGTTGCCGACAGGCAGAGAACAGACGGTGACTTTTCCCGGCAGAAAGATTTGATTCTTGATGCGTACAAGCAAGGCATCCGGCGGCTCGACATCGACGGCGGAGAACCTTTTTTATATGAAAGGCTCTTTGATTTACTTGATACCGCACGAAATTACGCTGCCGTTACCGTCACCACGAACGGAAGAATGCTTGCCTACAAAGGATTGGCGCAAAGGCTCTCGGACTACCCGAACGTTGGCGTGTTGATATCCGTCCATGGCCCGGATAAAAATATCCATGACCGGGAAACAAATAGTCCCGGCAGTTTCCAGCAAACCGTGCGGGGAATTACAAATGCTGTAAAAACCGTATCAAGAGTGGGAATCAACACCACGGTAACCCGGCACAACTACCACAGCCTGCCCGGCATCGCTGAAATGGTTCGAAAGATAGGCATCAAGGTTTTCAATATTCAATGGTACACCCCTTTCGGAAACGTGGACCGGTTCCTGGTCCCGCCGGACGATGCGCTCGCCATCATCCGTGACCTGATCGCAACATACAATGGCTCAATGAAAATCAACATGATTAACTTTCTTTATTGCCAGGCACCGGATCTGTTCGGTCATATGATCGGCGATCATGGCAAGGCAGACCGAAAAATGTTGTTTGTGGACGGCAGTATCGTCAATTTATCCGATTTTTTAAAAGAGAAACGTATCATTACAAAACAATGTGTTGAATGTGAATATAAGATTCTGTGTAACGGATTCTGGAATTACGGCGATGGCAGGGGGCGTGAACGCGTGGCGCTTCTTGACATCATACCCGGCTATGCGTGCAACCGAAATTGCGTATTTTGCGCACTTCCCGAAAAACTGAGATCGAGTAATCCGACAACCCGGGAGATCATCCGGAAGCTGGAATCCGCCGTTGCTGTTTATTGCCCGGAAAAGGCCAGGATCGGTGGCGGGGAGCCCACAATCCGAAAGGATCTGTTCAAGATCATGGGATGGCTGAAACGGAACGGGGCGCCCCATATCACGGTCCAGACCAACGGACTGCGCCTTGCCGACCCAAGATACCTTGACCATCTGATCCTGGCAGGGGCGGACAAAATCAATATATCGCTCCCGGCTTATGATGAGGTTTCCCTGGCCGGCCTGACCGGCGTTAAGGGCTCGCTGGCATTGATTCAACGCGCCATTCAGAATATCCTCGGCCGAGACATCGGCCTGGCCCTGGATATATTACTGACCAAGACCGCCGTGACCCGATTGGACGACATGGTCTCCACGCTGTCCGCAATGGGAGCCGATACGTTTAATTTTTGGTTTATTTCCATTGAGGAACATATAAAACCCCATCTGTCCCGTTGTGTTCCGAGAATGTCCGAAGCGTCTGAAGCGCTTATTCGGATTTTCAATAAATATGGCGACCTTTCACTGTTGTCCTATTATATTCCCTTCTGTTTTTTTCCGGATCATGTGGCTTATGTCTGGCATCCGGCAGATGAAAACGCATTTGTCGTCACACCGGAAAAATCTTTTTTCCTTGAACAAGGCCGGATAGACCTGGGTGTGAAAACCAAACGCTGCTCCGGCTGCCGGTACGCTGATAATTGTTTCGGGATCCGGGAAAATTACCTGGAGGTATTCGGTGACAGCGAAATTCATCCCATATGAACAACAAAACCACCCGGAGGATTTTTGAAAGCTAATGTGTTTATATCAGACGGTGTAAAGCGCTGCGAACCCAGCGCCTATATCCTGAACCAGGTGGCCGCTTTCCTGGCGTTGAACGGTCATGTCCTGTGTGACGCCATGGCCGATTGCAATACGGTGATCGTCAATACCTGCTGCGTAACCGAGTCTAAAATCAAAGATTCAAATTACCTTATCGAAAAGGCGTTGAAACAATCAAACGCAGAAAAGGTGATCATCCTGGGGTGCCTTGCAAAAACCACATCAAAATATCGCCCAAGCGACAGGCTTTTACTTGTCGGATCAAAGGAACTTTATAAACTCAATCACCATTTCACCCACGAGCACCCCATTGAAACGGTGTCACCCGGGGAATTGCCCCAGACGTATTTCAAACCCTACCAATCGGCTATAACCAACAATGATCCCTGCGTAATGATCAGTCAGGGATGCCGGCATGCCTGCAGTTATTGCAATATCAAACGATCCAAAGCAGATGTGACAAGCCGCAGCATCAGCCAGGTCACCACCGACATCCGCCCATTGGTGGAGGCGGGCGCAGGACAAATCGTGCTTTTGGCAGATGATTGCGGCAGTTACGGCCGCGATATCGGTGTGGACATTGTCGATTTGCTGCAGGTTCTGCTCCTGGAATACCCGTTGCCGTCATTCAAAATAAGTTCGATTTTTCCCGGCGATTTAATGTCATTATTGCCGCGCTTCCTGCCGATACTGGCGTCTGGCCGGATCAGCTATATTAATATTCCGCTGCAATCGGCTTGCCCGAGAATTCTTGGTTTGATGAACCGGGGGTATGATGCGGCCGGTGTGTTGAACGCTGTGGATCAAATCAGGCAGATCTCTCCGGGCACCTGGCTTTACACCCATATCCTGTTCAATTTCCCCACCGAGTCAAATGCTGATTTTGAATTGTCCCTTGATGCATCTGCCGGTTTTGATGAAACCATGTTTATCTCCTACTCGGAAAATTCCCGTACAGTTGCGGCGCGTATCGCACCCAAGGTCCCCCAAAAGGATCAAATCCAGCGATTGCAGCGGATAAAAACCATGATCGAACAAAATGACCGGAACGGAATCATTGTTGATTCAAGATACAGTGAGATTGCAGAACCGGAACCGGAGCGTGCCGTTGCCGGGGACCATCATCGCAGGGTCGTCCAACTCACGCTTACAAACCGGTGCCAATGCAACTGCTCACACTGCGGCGTTAAACACCTGAACAGGGCCTTGGGCCATGCCGAACCAGACCTAGGGGAAATCGAGGAGATGTTCCGTGACTTCAAAACATCGGGGTTCAGCAGCGTGGATCTGTTCGGCGGTGAACCCACCTTGCGCAAAGATCTTCCTGAAATCATAACGATTGGCAGGCGATTCGGTCTTGAGATGCTGGTGGAAACCAACGGCCTGGAACTTGACCGGGACTACTTGATACGGCTGAAAAATGCCGGGGTTTTCAGGATTTACATCAGTCTGGACGACTACAACGCCAAGTATCACGACAGGAACCGGGGGCAGAAATGTTTTCAACACGCAGTAAAGGTATTGACGCTTTGCCGCCATTTAAATATCCAAGCCCATACCTCTATTGTTCCAAGGGACCGGGAATATTTCCTGGACGGTGAAATTAACCGGTATATACGTTTTTGCCTGGATAAAGGGGCTGCCTCGGTGCGGATTTTATTCCCCAGTTATGTGGGCAATTGCACGGATAACAATAAAATCTTTTGTTCAAATGAGGATGAGCTGTTCCTGCTCAGCCATGTGGATGCCCAATACAGGCACCGGACCTATGTTGAATCCCAGGCCTTTCCCTTGGATGCCGTGCTCAAAGGCAGGCCCGTCAAATGCCCTGCAAAACAAATGTTCTGCCATGTCACCGCATCCGGCCTGGTGATGCCCTGCCCCTACCTCCCACTGGTTTTCGGCGATGTCAAACGAGAATCCATCACCGAGATTTTTTCACGGATGATGGATCATCCACTGCTTAGGAAACCCGGATTGTACTGTCCTTCACGGGATATCGGTTATATGGAAAAATGGATGGGCACAATCAACGCTGGCAATCCCTGCACCAGGATCGCCAGCAACAACCGAATCGACCTGCAATCCAAATGCAACAACAATTGCGACGGATGCTGTCTGGCCCCGGCACAGCGGACAGGGGAGGCAATAATAGATCAACTTGAAAAACTGGACAACGGGTACGGAGCGGTTCATCTGTTCGGGGGGGAGCCGTTTTTAAGGCAGGATATATTCGATCTTTTGACCGCCGCCACCCAACGCTGCGAAGCGGTCCTGCACACCAATGCCAGAATCTTCTACTATCCGGGTCTGGCGGCAAAAGTAAGCAAATTCAGGATAAGGGCCGTCAAAGTTCCTTTTTTTTCATTTGATGAAAAGCGGTTTGACGCACACACCAAAGTCCCGGGAAGTTATGGCCAGACACTGTCCGGGATAAGGAACCTGGCGGACAACGGGATTCCCGTGTGCATATATACGCCCGAACACGTTTCAAGCCACGGACTTGACCTGCTGTCATCCCTGGGCATTGTCAGCATCAGCAGATATCACCAGGCCCGCACGGGCCAGTGCCTGGAAGACACGGTGCTGTGCTTTGGCACAGGAATCAGCCGGACCAGACTGATATGGAGAAGAAAATGACCCGGCGTGTCGCCCTGCTCAGTGTCAACCCGTGGCACGGTGCCAAAGATTTTCAATTGAACAGTGCCGGTGTGTACCGTCTCCAGGCAGCGTTGATTACGGACCCTGAAGCAAAAGAGGTGGAGTGCAGGGTTTTTGACGGCAGGAGTTGGAACATCCTGGAATATATCGACATGGTCGAAGAGTTCCATGCGGATATTGTCGGCCTCTCGGTCGCCACCTGGTCTGTGGGATTGTTCGTGGAGTTGGCGGCCCGGATCAGGCGCAACCGGCACAAGCGCCTGATAATAATGGGAGGACCTTGCGCACGGCCGTCCGTACTTTCCCTTCCACCCTACACAACAGCCGTAAGGGATGTGGACGCCCTGGTGACGGGTGAGGGAGAGAATGTGCTCAGGGAAATCGTTCGCGCAACAATAAAAGGCAACCTCCAGCTTGAAAAGATTTCCGGGCTCCTGGTATCGGACGGAAAAACATTTGCACCGACACGGCACGCCCCGCCCATTGCCGACCTTGATTCCCTTGCCTCTCCCTATGCTCTCGGTATTACGCCCGGGGGGACAACCGCCTACCTGGAAACGTTTCGCGGTTGTCCGATGTCATGCGGCTACTGCCAGGACGGCGGGTCAAAAACCGCTATGAGGAAATTTTCAACAGAATACCTGACACGTGAATTACAGGCCATACAGGCGTCCGGCGCATCCGGGGTGTATTGCCTGGACCCGGCGCTGAATCTTAACAAGACCGCTTTCAGGCGTCTGGCCTGTGCCGAAGCTGAGACCGGATTTCTGCGCAACTCCTATCTCATATGTGAAATATATCCTTCACTATTGGATTCCCTTCACCTGGATTTTTTTTCAAAGGTGAAAACCGTCATCGGAATCGGGGTTCAATCCTTGAACGCCGAGGTGCTCCAGGGCATGGGCAGGCCCTTCAACTACAAAAATTTTCTCAAAATCGTGGAGCAACTCCACGGAATCGCCCAGGTTACCGTGGAAATAATACTGGGACTTCCAGGGGACAATCCGGCTTCATTCAGGAGAACATTGGAAGAATTGCTGGAACTGCCATGCAATCTGCGGATTTTTTCATGCCTGGCATTGCCCGGCGCACTCATGGATGTGGGTGCGGACAAATTCCGGGTTTCCTTTGATCCATTGTCCTTTGAGGTGACAAATTGCCTGGGGTGGTCACAGGAGGCGCTGGCCAAGGAAAAACAACACCTGGATAAGCTGACCATCCGGCGGGGAGGATGGCGTTCCCCGGGCCGGCTGAAGACCGGGCAAGGAGTTGCCGGTGAGCACCTTGCCCATGATGTTGTCCTGGGCTGGGCTTTTCCGGGCGGCCCATATCCGTTAATAAAATTTTAAATAGCGAACAGGCAACCAGTTATGGAATATTCAGAAACTAAACAACACAAAACACCGTTGGGCGGTAATCCGGCCGGGAACAGTCCTGCGGAACCCGTGGGGGCATTTCCCCTTGAATATTGTGATAAAAACGAGGTGCAGCTTGACTACACGATGCGCCCTTACCATTCCGGGGACGCTTCTGCCACCCCTTGGCTCCGCAATGTCAATCTGCTCTATCTATTCCTGGATAACAGCCATGAGAAGGAAAGGTGGCGACGCCTGATAAATGGGATCCGTGGTGAGCTTGGAGAAAACCGAACGGTCTGGGGCATAAAAATGGATGGAAAAAAGGTAAGTATGGAACTCTATTTTTATTTTCGTTCCTTGTCCGCCTCCAGCACTCCGCCGGACAGGCCGGGGGATATCCCGCCCCAGATAACCTGGCCGGATATAAAACAGGCTCTGTCAAAATCATTCTGTATTATCCCGGATTACCCGGTCCCGGCGCCGGCAGTTATGGTGAGTGTCGATGTCGACGATACGGTTTTGGGCAGAGGAGAAATAGATATGTTGCACATCTATACCGGAAGCGGTCTCTCCTATGACGTAACGCTGAAATCAATCGAGCATGTCAACACCTATCATTTTTTTGAGTTAGCCGAACAGCCCAGGCTGGAAGAAATGGTGAGACATCTGACAAACGGCATGATGCATTCGGCTGTCTGCGGGGTCGATATCCAGCATGTTTTGCTTCCCCAGCTCTACTCCTGCCGCACAATCTGCCTGGCAGCCAAGAGGTTTACCGACGGTATCTATTTCAGCGGCATTAAACTAAACCAGTTGGCGTGGTTTCTCAAACAATATGATTGGCCAGGGCCTGTTTGTGACTTTGTCTTGGAAAACGGTCCCGGGCTTTCCCATTTGAGATGGGATGTGGGACTGGACTTCACCGGAAACAACGGCCGTATACAATGGAAAAAAAGAGGAATCTATGGCACCTTGTAGAACAGCCGGCCTGTCCCCGGAAGGGGCGCAGACCCTTGCGGTCACTTATAATTGCGAAAACCGGTGCACAATCTGTTTTGTGGAAGGGTTGAGAAACAAAGTGCCGCCAATGGATATGGAGACCTTCAAAAAACACGTGGATGACCAGAGGTGCCGCCCAAAATTCAACCGCCTGGTTCTGTCAGGCGGCGAAGTCGCCCTGGATACGGATTTCATACGCCGTGTGGAATATGCCGCAGCCAGCCGGTCGTATCAAAAGATCCGGATACAGACCAATGCCTGCGGTTTTGCCGATCCTGCATTTACCCGGGAAATCATAAACGCCGGTGTGGATGAATTTTATGTTTCGCTCCACGCGGCATCTCAAACGCTTGACCGAAAGATAACCCGGAATGGCAAGAACTTCAGTGCCAAAATAAAGGGAATTGAAAATATTCTGGCCTGCGGAGGCACTTTGATCACCTGTACGGTTGTTTTTTCCACCAACCTTTGTCAACTGGAAAAGACGGCAGAATTCATCGCAGAATTCGCCCCTGCGCGCGCGGAATTTTACAATCTCGTTGCGGTTGCGCCGGCGCATAATGCTTTAATGGCCCGGCTTTCGCTTATCAAACCACGCCTCTTGTCATCCATGAATATCCTGACGTCACAAGGGATCAATACCGCTTCGACGTTTATACCGAAATGTTTATTGGAACATCACCGGGACCGTCATACCCATCACCTGCCCCAAACCGTTATTGATCCCGGATTCTGGAAATGCTACCCCGGATTCGCCTGTTTCTATGAAAAGACCTGCCGCTGGCACGGCCAGTGTGAAGGCCTCTCCTTTCCGTATTTATCCCAATTCGGATGGGAGACCCGGATTCTGAAACCTGAGCCCGTAATGCCGGAAGAAAAGAGGCGCCCGGGACCTGAAAAAAGCTTCACCGCAACTGATGAAGAGTGGCTAACGCTTTTTAAAGGACCGGACGGCGGCCTGCTTACGGAGACCTCACTTTGGCGGCTGGAGGGGATCCGCAGGCAAAAAAGAAGGGTGAGGTTCCAAATGGTCTGCCCGGGGGGCAGCCGGCATATACTAATGCTGGAACCACGGGATGACACCCGAAAACGGCACGGACAGACCACCGGCTTCAATGTTACCCTTTTGGAACTGCCGCCCCCGAAAACCGAATCCGGATTCAAGCGCCGGTTGCGCTTAACGCTGATGGCCCTGCTCCGCCGAAATGATGACGGGCGTATGGCTTTGGAGTGATGCATGCATATGCCTGACCGGATTATGCAAAACTGGTTCTCCCTCGTTCGAAAAGGCATGGCCGGATTGAACCAGGCCGAGTCTCATCTTGGCTCTTCGGTTCTGCCGGTGATGGAGAAAAACCTGGCTCACATTTATCTGGCGGACCATAAAAAATTTTCCAATATTTTTGAACCCTCGATCCAGTGGACAGAAGGCAGGTGCTCAATCTACCGTTTCTCGTACAGTTTTCCGCTGTTCCGGGAACGCAAAGAAACCGTATATGATAATTTGGCAATGCTGGTGTCACCGTTGGGAAATCAATATAAAAACTGGATTGACAAAATAATCCGGAAAGCCTGGATTTACGGTGCTGAGCAGCTGCTGTTCGGAACGGAAGTGATTGATTCAAAAAATTTTCGTTTCAAATTATACCTTCAGTTTCCGCCCCAAAGCATTCCGCAAAAGGCAAAAATACTTTACCAACTGGGGATACCGGTTTTGGGAGAAAAGGAACGGCTGTCACTTTCAAGACTTCACCTGGTCGGAATTGATTTCGGTCAAGGGGGCATATCACGGATTAAGACTTACTACCTGTACAATAGAATTAACCTGACGCATCAACCTGGGAGATTTTTTTCCCTCCCTTTTTTTAATTATCTTAAATCGCTGGGCTACACTCAACTGACCGACGTCGTTTCAATCAGGAGAATCAAAGGTAAAGGGGCGATTGAAGGGACCAATGTTTCGGAAATTGATCTTTCTCTGGAAAAAAACGGCATTACCTGGAAAACCGTTGGCAATTTTATTCAATCCCGGGGATATGAATTCGACCTGAACATTTACGAAGACTTAAGATCGAATTTTCAAATACGGGAGAACCGGCTCTCCTTTTCAATACATCATACCGGCAAACTGACACTCTATTACCTGGTCGGATCATGAGAACGGAACCCGGGCATTTTTTTCAGCCTCAATCAACCAGAAATTGTTCCTTTTTTCCTTGCCATCGCTTTTGAAACAACTGATGAATCCGGCTTTTTCCAGTATTATTTCAGCATCTTCCATATCTGAATTCCTGTAATGTTGATACATCCGGCCATCCATGCGCCATGCATTTTGGAAACCGGATCCGGCTATGCCAAAGATATCGTTCTCGATGACGATCAATTTACCATGGGGTTTCAACACCCTTTGCATGACCCTCAATCCCCGATCCAGGTCCTTTATGTGGTTAAAACTTCCCAAAAGGAGTATATAATCAAACTTCACATTTCCGGGTTTGAAACGTTCAATGGTCCGGTTTATCAAAAAGGCTTCAGGATATTTTAATACAGCCCTGTCAAATTTTTGTTTATCCGGTTCAATACCGGTATACCGGATTTTGCCTTTCAATACCTGAAAAAACAGATCTTCGAAAACCATATCCCCGAATCCGACATCCAGCACATCACCCCTGATATTCGTCAAATTTTTAGGAATGTCGTCTAAATCAAAAACAGTCTCCGTCCCGGCCGAATAGATCCCGGGACAGGCCTTATCGCAATTTTTACATCCGGCAAGCCTCTCCATCTTCACCATGCACTCAAAACCGCTATCCCCGGATACCCCGGAAGAATCAAATGTATTCGCACCGTTCATCAGGTAGAGATGCCCTTTATGTATGGCAGATAAAAAATTCCGGGGTTTGAAAAAACTGCTCTCGGCCTCGAACAAGTGATAGGAATTGGAACCTTGCATGACGATCTGTTTGAAATAGGAGGGGAAAGAGGAGACCGATTCAAGTAAACAATTTTTACCGGCCCCTCTGATTTCGGCAATTTCCCGAAATACAAAATAATTCGGAACTGGTTCGACGATGGGTTTCAAGTCCGCCGTATCACTCCCTGCATAAGGGCCTTCGCAAACTTCAGTATAGGAACATCCAGAACAGATACCGTTTTTTCCCCTTTCACTTTCATCGGTTCGATGAAATCCATTTTCAAAAACCTCGCTCATATAATAGATACGATTGCTTTCCAAATTGTCGAACTTGAACCGATATGATGGGTCGATGAGGCAATACGGCAATCCGTCATAGTAGCAAGAAACCCCGATTTTTTGAGCAGCCGCCATGGCTTCATTCACCTTTTCCCCGGCATGTTTTAATCCGGCATCTATTTCACCATGATGCGATTTCATCAAACCTTTCAGTTCCGGATAGGAGAATTTGATTGTATCGATTCGATTTTTTGCGGAAAACTCCGGGAAATTCTTCAGATAATCAACGTTCTGACTTGTGATGACGCAATTGAGTATAATCTCGGGTTTTTCAATATAACGCACTATATTTTGAATCCCTGCCAACGTCTGTTCAAACGCGCCTTTGGTAGATGTGAGGTAATCGTGAATTTCCGAGCTATGCGAATGTAATGACACATAAAAATAATTTGAACCGGCGTTGCGAATCATTTTCAAAAAGCCGGCATAGGAAAACATCCTGGCGTTTGTAATAAAACCGGAAGCGATTGATTTATGCCTCAAATATTGCATGATCTTGCCAAGTTCCGGGTAAATCGTGGGTTCGCCCCCAGACAGGATAATCTGATCAATACCCAGGTAACGGGCCTGGTCGATTTTGTCAAATATATCCTCAATTTTATTCTGTCTGTTTTTGTATTGATGACAATGGCAAAACTTGCATTGATTGTTGCATCGATAATGCAATTTGATTATGGCTCGATTCCGATTTATCATGCACCCCCTCGCTGGCTTCTTATCCGATTCTAATATAGTTCTAATTTTAAGAGTATGTGGTCTTTTTCCCGGCATGTCAAATCAGGGTTGGAACAGGTAATCTTTTTCTTTGCCGTTCATTTAGGCCAGCTACATCAGTGATGTCCGGTTAGGGTTTTGCATTTTGATTTTTTGATTTTGCCCCGTCTTTATAAGGCTGCCATTAATTGATACGAGATCACCCAATTCTTCTTATGAATTAAGAAGCACCTCTGAGGTTTATTTATAGGGAGGATTATACTTCATAATCCGTATGAGCTATCTGAAATTTGGCATCAGACGGCGAACGATAAATTACATGACGATTGCCCTATGTGCTTGACTGTTATCTGTTTTTTTGCGTTAATACCTTGTGTTTGAAGTAACATAGGACCGTAAAATAACATTTTCGGCCAAATACCCAATGAATTGAAGGAGTTTTTAATGGCAAAGGAAAAAGTGGTTCTGGCGTATTCAGGCGGACTGGATACCTCGGTCATTCTCAAATGGCTGCTGGAACAGGGGTACGAAGTATTTGCATACATGGCTGACATTGGCCAGGATGAAGATTTTCAGGCCGCAGAACAAAAAGCCCTTAAAATCGGTGCGTCAAAAGTGTTCATCGAAGATATGAAAAAGGAATTTGTCACCGATTATATATTCCCCGTTTTCAAATCAAATACAGTTTACGAAGGCCGCTATCTTTTAGGTACAGCCATTGCCCGTCCCATCATTGCCAAAAAGCAGATTGACATCGCAAAGCAAGTGGGGGCCCGGTATGTGTCCCACGGCGCCACGGGCAAAGGAAACGACCAGGTTCGGTTTGAACTCTCCTACTATGCCCTGAATCCGGCCATAAAAGTCATTGCACCGTGGAAAAACCCGGACTTTCTCAATGCATTCCAGGGCCGCTCCGACCTTCTGGCCTATGCGGAAAAGCACGAGATTCCCACCAAGCAGACCGCAGCCAAGCCGTATAGCGAAGATGATAACCTGTTGCACATTTCCCATGAAGCTGGGATTCTTGAAGACCCCGGCGCAGTATGCGATGAAAGCATCTATTCCCGCACCGTATCCCCGGAAAAGGCCCCGGATACCCCCACACGCATCACCATTGAATTCAAAAACGGAATTCCGGTCAAGGTGAAAAACCTGGAAGACGGCACCGAAAAAACAGATGCCCTGGAATTATTTTTGTATCTTAACCAACTGGGGGCGCAAAACGGCATAGGCCGTCTGGACATGGTGGAAAACCGGTTTGTGGGCATCAAATCCAGGGGGGTTTACGAGACGCCAGGCGGGGCCATTCTGCACGAGGCACACAAGGACATTGAAGGCATTGCCATGGACCGTGAGGTCATGCGTCTCCGGGATATGCTGGCACCCAGGCTCGGGGAACTGGTTTACTACGGCTTCTGGTTCAGCCCTGAAATGGAATTTCTCATGGCAGCAATGGACAAAAGCCAGGAACTTATTGACGGCGAAGTGACCCTGAAACTGTTCAAAGGGGTGGCCTATCCGATCTCCAGAACCTCCCCATCTTCCCTGTACAACCAGAACCTGTCCTCCATGGATATCACCGGCGGCTACAACCAGGAAGATGCCGAAGGCTTCATCCGCGTCAACGCCATCCGCCTGATGGCCCACAGGGGCATCACCGACAAAAACTAAAAAAGTTTTAAATTCCGGCACGGCTTTTGCTGTGCCGGAGTGTTTGTTTACACCGCTCCGGTTAATTTTTCATGATTAGACAAGGATGACCCCAATGAAATCGACTTCTCATCCGCAAAACCAGCGAAATAAGCACTGCGAAAAAAGGAGATCCTCTATTTGGCGTTTAGAACTGGCCATAATGGTATTTTCGATGGTATTGCCTGGGCTGGTGGCGGTATGCGCCCCAAAGCGCCTTTCAGCGGCACCCCCCACCAATAAGGCGGTTTTCCTGACCAGGGAAGAACGTCTCTGGCTTGGGGCGCATAACGGTGTCATATATAGAAAAGAACTTACCGAGAATTGACCTCATGCTTGTCCGCGACAACCTCGAAGGGTTACAAGCGGTATCGTTTGGCAGAATAGACGCCATGGTAACCGACTTGGCAACAGCATCCCACACAATTGATCACCACGGCATCACAAATCTTAAAATTTGCCGTTTTCTGCCCGGCGGTGAATTGACCTATGTCAATGAGGCTTATAGTAAATATCTCGGCAAGACAGCCGAAACACTGTTCGGTTCCTCTTTTTTGTCACTTATTCCCAAGGAAGCACACGAACAGGTTAAGCACGCGTTATCCACTCTAACGGCCGAATCTCCGGCCCAGTCCAACGAGCATAAAGCGCTTGCACTGGATGGCGAAATCCGCTGGCAGCGATGGACCAACAGAGCGCTGTTTGACGCCGGGGGAAAGGTCGTGGCGTTTCAGTCCATTGGCGAGGACATCACGGACCATGTGCGGGCCGATATTATCGGCTATACCCTGGATGAAATATCACCCGTATCCATAGATACGTGGATAAAGTTCTGTCACCCCGAAGATCTGAAAGAATCCAACCGGTTGCTCCTAATCATTCATGCAGGAGCGATTTGCGAGCCTTCGAGTTCGCCTCTGTTCGGGCTGGCGCTCGTTGAAGACATCACAGAGCGGAATAAGGCAGTGGGCAAGATGACCATTGAAACGGGCAACACGACATTCGATGAAGCTTATTGCGCGGTTCACGCTGGCTTTATACCCGGAGAATTTGCAATGCTGGCTTAAGAGAAAGGGGTACACCTTGATCGCGGCCGGCACCTGACCGAAAACATTTGTAATCACTATCCCGATCTCAAGTGCCTGTTCATGTCAGGATACACAGCTAATGTGATCGCACACCGCGGGGTCTTGGACGAGGGCGTCAACTTCATCCAGAAACCGTTCTCAATGGATGACCTGTTTGTAAAAGTGCGGGAGGTGCTGGAGAAAAAATAAGTGTACAAAAACAGCCCATGAAAAATGAAATCATTCAAATCAATGCCAACGTTGCATGCATAACAAGGAGTTTCATGAGATATAACCATATATTCGGCCCGGTCCCTTCAAGGCGTCTTGGGCTTTCCCTGGGCGTGGATCTTGTATGTCACAAAACCTGTACCCTGGATTGTATTTACTGCGAGTGCGGACCGACCACCAACCTGACCCTTGAGAGAAAGGAATATGTTCCCTTTGACGAGGTTCAAGCAGAACTTTCCCATTATTTTGAAAACCATCCTGACCCGGACTATGTGACATTTTCAGGTTCTGGAGAGCCCACCTTAAGTCCGGACATCGGCAAGGTCATTGCGTTTATCAAAGAAAAAAGGGCAAAAATCCGGGTAGCTGTACTGACCAATGCCACCTTGCTGTCCGACCCCGTGGTCAGAACGGATCTTAGCAGGGCCGATCTGGTCATGCCTTCCCTGGATGCCGTGACCCCCGAGACCTTTAAAAAGATCAACCGGCCTGCCGGACAGCTTGAGATTCATGAGGTTATTGACGGACTCAACGCGTTTGCCGGGTCTTTCCAGGGAGAACTCTGGCTGGAGGTGTTTATCCTGCCCGGGATCAACGATGCCAAAGCAGAACTTGAAATCCTGGGAAAAATCATCCGGGACATCAGCCCTGCCCGGGTTCAACTCAATACCCTGGACCGCCCCGGGGCTGTAACAGGGCTTAAACCCGCTTCAAAACAGGATCTTGACCGGGTGGCCGGGATTATTGATGCCGGCAATGTGGAGATCATTGCCCGTGTAAAGGATCTGGCATCAGGCGACCATATCAGCGACGATCAGATGGAAGCCATGGTTATGGAAACCATTCACCGCCGTCCCTGCACCGTGGAAGACCTGACTGCGGCCTTGAACCTTGAAAAGGGAAAACTTGAAATTTTGATAAAACAGCTGATTCTGGAAAATAAAGTTGAATCTGTCCTTCAGAAGCGGGGCATGTTTTACCAGACCATAAAAGATCCCCGGAATTAAAGCCACTCGGGCGGGAAAGCCACAACCTGCTCAATATCCGGGGCATCGCAGAACAGCATGACAAGACGGTCCATGCCAAGGGCAATGCCGGCAGCGGGCGGCATCAAGGCAAGGTCGGATAAAAACTTTTCAGGCAGCGGCAGTTTTGTCTTACCCTGGCTGACGCGCAGTTCATTTTCCGTTTCAAACCGTTTTCTCTGGAGTTCGGGGTCGGTCAGCTCCGTGAATCCGTTGGCCAGTTCAATGCCTGCGACATACATTTCAAACCGTTGGGCCGTATCCGGTTTTTCAGGATGGACCGCAGAAAGGCTGGCCATGGATATGGGGTAATCATAGAGAAAGCAGGGACGGGTTGTGCCTAAATGGGGTTCAATATCAAAACTTAGAATCTCATCAAAGCGCCCGGATTCAAGGGCCTCGTCCAAAGAAATATCGGAATAATGCTCAAACGCCCCGGCAACCGAAATCCGCTCAAAGGCGCCTGCCAGGTCCAGGGATGCGCCCTGATAGACCAGGCGTCCCGGTGTGCCCACGCCTTGTGCAATATGGCGCAAAAGGCCCTGGCACTGATCCATGAGGTCCTCATATGTCTTATGGGCAGCATACCACTCAAGAAGTGTCAGTTCAGGTAAATGGCGCTGACCGCGTTCACCCTGGCGAAAGCATTTGCAGATCTGGAAAATTTTGTCTGCACTCCGGGCCAAGAGCCGTTTCATGCACAGTTCCGGTGAGGCCTGAAGATATGCGCCCTGGGATGTCACCGGATCAATATGGGCTTCGGGAATGACTGATGGGCACCGAAGCGGGGTTTCCACCTCGAAAAAATCCATGGAACGGAAAAAATCCCTTGTCAATTCGCTGACAAGGGATCTTTTTTTTAAATTTTCCAACAATTGGGAACCTGGCATCTTTTTTTGCTTTGGGTGCAGGGCCTATTGTTTGATCTCATACAAATCTTTTGTCCGGTCCTGAAGATAGATGCGCTGGTACTTGGTTTTATCTGCCTGGTCATAAAATTCATAGCCCTGCTCCTGGCAGGCCCTGCAGGCATTGATGGGAATATGAACGCCCAGAACATGATGGCCTGGCATGGCCTTGGAATCCACCTCAAAACTGCCGCCGCAATCCCTGCAGACCCGTATTTTTTCTTTCTGGCGGTCAAAAATATTATCCGTGTCATAAAAAACTTCACGGTGGCGGATCATAATCTGCCCGGGTTCCCCGGCGGCTTCTCTCATTTCATACCGCTGATCCCAGTAGGTCATGATCTGATCGCAGGTATTTTTGATTTTGTCCGTAATACTCACCGACTGTTTGAGCCTTTCCGGATTATAATCCGGTTCCACCACGCCGGAATAATCAATACCTGCCATGGCAAGGATAATACCCAGGTTGACATAAGGCAGGGCACCTTCAATGGCGTATCCCCCTTCAAGGACCGCAATGTCCGGCTTAAGCATGGCGGTCAGACGCGCATACCCCTGGGCCGAAAAATTCATATTGGTCAAAGGGTCTGTATAGTGGTTGTCCTGGCCGGCGGAATTCACCACAAGATCAGGCTTGAATGCCTTAAGTACCGGCAGCACACAATTTTCAATAACATAGAGATACCCTGTGGTGGAAGTCCCCGGGGGAAGCGGGATATTCAAATTGGACCCCTTGGCATTGGGACCTCCCAGTTCACCGGGAAAGCCTGTGCCCGGATACAGGGTCCGGCCGTCCTGGTGCAGCGAGATAAACAGCACATCAGGATCATGCCAGAAAATATCATTGGTGCCGTCTCCGTGGTGGCAGTCGGTATCAATGATGGCAATACGTTTGACCCCGAACTGGGAACGGATATATTCCACCATGACCGCTTCGACATTGATATGACAGAACCCCCGGCCTCCGTGGGTCACCCGCATGGAATGATGTCCCGGAGGTCTGACCAGAGCAAAGCCGTTTTTGACCTCTTTTAACATAACGGCATTGGCAATGGCCTTGGCACCGCCGGCAGATATCAGATGGGATTTGGTTGTAACGGTATGTTCATCAGGCACACAGAAATGGGCTCTTTGTAAATCTTTGGGCGTTACAATTTCAGGTTTGTACTCTATAATTTCGGGTATATCAAAAACCCCTTCTTCGGTTACCTGGTCCTGGGTATACAGAAGCCGCTCTTCCCTTTCAGGGTGGGTGGGATCAATGGCCCAGTCAAATGCAGGAAAAAAGACCAGCCCGGTTTTATGAGATGCGTTTAACATGGTATCCCCTTTAACTTCCTTGGGCCTGCCGGTTAAGCATTGATTCATACCCATGTATCAGGCCGGGTTTAAGCTGAATTTTAGTCCGAAGAATTTTTCCCCTGGGAGAAAAATTGCGCACAATATTAAACTCCTGAAATTCCACCACTTCCACCTCGTTGAGATTGTCGGGATCAGCCCCTGCATTTTCCGCCTTGTCCTTAAGCAGGCTGTAAGCGGTCTCCTCCAGATCGTCCCGGGAGAAAGATTTGGAAACAGGCTCGGCAAAATCCTCTTCATGGGCGGTTACCACGCCCTGCTCTGTGTCTGCATTCACCGTGACCTCACAGGTGGTCCTGGCAAGAGCCGCGCCAATGGCATTTGCCACTGAAGCATAGGGAACCGCAATGGTTTCAAGCTGATACATATCCTGGATCTTGTCGGCGAAGAATCTGGCCGGCCCCCCCATGAGAAGAATCGTGTCCGGACTGAACTTGTACCCTTCAAGGAAATCATGGACCGTATAAACAGGCTTGGCATTCAAGGTATCTATCATCTCAAAGGTTTTTTTCAAAATGATGTTGCAGCAGATTTTAAAGATATGTTCCGCAGCCTGTTTTTCTTCCATGCCCAGCTGATCTGCAATGGACTTTATACCCTGCCGGGCCCGGTCCTGGTCCCCCGCTTCCATGAGCCCTAAAACCACCAGGGCGTCCGTGGGTGTGGGCACAGGCCCGCCAAAGGCCATGGCCGGCCCCATACGGTCCGGTCCCACCGTAAGCTTGCGCTTTTCATTGACCCTTAGGGCTGAGTCGCCGCCAATACCTTTGGAATCCGTTCTCAGGGACCGAATCAGACTTTTGTATCCCCCGCGCTGGATGCCCACGGGTTCAAGCAATGGAATTTTATCCACCAGAAATGCAATATCCGTGGTGGTACCGCCGATATCAAGGACAACGGCATCCTGGCCTTCAGGGGCATAGGGAATCGCCCCCATGATACTGGCTGCAGGCCCTGACAAAACCGTCTGGGCCGGAAATGCCATTGAGGCACCCAATGTCATGGTGCCGCCGTCAGCCTTGAGAATCTGAATGGGTACGGTCAGCCCCATCTCCTCAAGGGATTGCTCAACGGCCTGGAAAAACTCTTTGTGCAGGGGATATACGGCCGCGTTCATGTGGGTTGTTGCAATGCGCCGGGGAAAATTCAGATTGCCGGAAACATGGTGCCCCAGAAAAATCTGTTTAAACTGCGTGTTTAATATCCGCTTGATCAAAATTTCATGGGAAGGATTTCGGACGCAGAATTTACTAACCACCCCCACATACTCAATGCCGGCCTTTTTGAGATTGTCACCCACAGCCCGGATTTCCATCTCATTAACCGGCTCTATTTCCCGGCCACGGTGGTTGATGGAGCCGCCCACGGCATAGTAGTGATCCCCGGTCCTGAAATTTTGAGGATCTATGCCCGGTCCGGCCGAAACAATCATACCCACCGGTGTCACGGTCTGCTGGACAATGGCGTTGGTGGTCAGGGTGGTGGAGATGACAACCCGCTCAATACATCCCGGATCAACGTCTTCAAGAATCAAAGTAAACCCTGAAAGAACGCTTTTAAACAAATTGTCCGGCTGGGTGGGCACCTTTACATGTTTTTGTACACCTTTTCTGCTGAGAAAAACAACATCTGTATGTGTGCCTCCGACATCTAATCCTAAAATCATGGCGTCTTCCTTGGCATAACGATTTTCGCCGAAATATACGGTATTCACAAAAGCTTGTCAGAAATCGATTCGCTTGTCAATGAAGTTTTAGTCCCTTGAAATATGGCATTATTTAATTTATCTTCCGAATATTATATTTATTTTCTAAATTAACAGGAGGGCGTTTTGGCCGTTGTCCAATGGAAGAGAAAAGATGCTGTGGCAATCGTTTCGATGTGTAACGCTGCCAACCGGATGAACAAACTTTTTGCACAGGATTTTACCCGGTGTCTTGATCAGGTAGAGGCAGATGCCCAAGTGAAATCCATGATCCTTACCGCCACGGATGAAAAAAACTTTTCCCAGGGTGTTGATGTGGAATGGATCGGTGAAAGATTAGCTGCCGGGCAAAAGCAGGACATCATTGACTTCATGTATGGAATGAACGATGTGTTCAAGCGCCTGCTGCTTTTTCCCGTACCTGTGATTGCTGCCATCAACGGCCATGCCTTTGGCAACGGTGCCATTTTAAGCTGTGCCTGCGATTTCAGGTTCATGAGAAAAGACAAAGGATTTTTTTGTTTTCCTGAAGTGGATGTCAGCATTCCCCTTCTGCCCGGCATGATCGCTGTTGTACGCAAGGCTGTACCCGAATACATGTTCAATCATATGCTGCTGTCCGGCCAACGGATGACCGCAGCGGATCTTGAGATGACCAATGTGCTTGTCAAAGCCTGTGAAAACCAGGAAGAACTGATGAAGGATGCCATGGCCTTTGCCGCAGGGTTTGACAAAAAGCGCGGTATTTTCCGGGAACTGAAAAAAAGGATGCACAGGGAACGGATCCAGAGAATGGATGAACAGGACCCCGAATTTATTGATGCGCTGAACCTGTTTGTCACCGAATGATAATACGTTCAGACCGATACCTGGTCCTTTAAAAATTGAATAAATTTTTCACATATGGGGGACCGGGTTCTCTTCCGGGACAGGGTCAGATAAAAATTTCTGGACAGGTCAAGGTCTTCAACACTCAGAGCATGCAGACGCCCTCTGGCCAGGTCCTCGGCCACGGCAATGGTGGAGAGAATGGAGATGCCCACATTGTTGAGAATGCCCTGAATGACTGAAACACAATTTCCCATGGTCACGGCAGGCTCAAGCCGGGATACGTCAACCCTGGCCTTTTCCATACTTGAGATCACGGTTTTCCAGGTACCTGACCCCGGTTCCCGGGCAATGAGTGGCTGGGACAGCAACGCCTTGCAGGTCACACTTGTCCTGTGTGCCCATTCATGGCCGGTGGGCACGACGAGTTTCATTTCATCTTCAACCAGTTTCTCCTGGACAATGTCGGGATCACTGGTTTTTGCACCCACCACGCCCAGCTCCAGTTCACCGTCTTTGACAGCCCGGGTGATCTGGTCGGTATCTCCGACCGTCAGAAGAATGGATACATCCGGAAAAGCGGTTTTAAATCCCCCCATCATCCTGGGAAGGATATACCCGGCAGGAATGGTTGACCCGCCGATGAGAAGCTGTCCCTTGGTATGCCCTAGAAAATCCAGCATGGCGGACTGAGTTTCCTGTTTCAGCGCCAGCATCTGTTTGGCATAGCCATACAGGATCGCACCGGCCCGGGTCGGCTCGGTCACCTTGCCCAGCCTGTCCAGCAGGCGGCATTGGAAATGAGCCTCCAGTTCCTTGATATGGGTGGACACTGTGGGCTGGGATAAATGAATCTGTTCTGATGCCCTGGAAAAACTTTTCTGTTCAACCACGGAAACAAAAATATGAAGCTGCCACAAGTCCACGTTTATATATCCTTTAAATTGACTTAAGTTATCAGGTCACTGTCCGGGCAAATTTCTCCTTTACCCTGCGTTCCACGGTTTCGGGAACCATATCCGAGATATCCCCGCCAAACCGGGCCACCTCCTTAATAATGGACGAGGAGGTAAAAATCCAGCGCAATCCGGTCATAAGAAAGACCGACTGGACCTCCCTATTGAGCTTTCTGTTCATCAGCGCCATCTGAAATTCATTGTCAAAATCAGAGAGCGCCCGCATGCCCCGGATAATGGCCACGGCCTTTTTCATTCGGGCATATTCAACAAGAAGCCCATCAAAGGTCTCCACCTCAATCCTTGCGGGGTCCACCTCCACCGATGGGTCTTTAAAACATTCTTCGATTATGGAGATACGCTCCTTGGGGGAGAACAACGGTTTTTTTTTAGACGGATTGTGCAGCACCCCCACGATCACATGGTCAAAAATTTCCTGGGCCCGTCTGATGACGTCAACATGTCCGTTTGTCAGGGGGTCAAAGGAACCGGGGTAAATGGCAATTTTCCGTTCTGGGGCAGTCATACGCATCCTTGTCGTCTGTGGCGGATTTCCGCCAAAATGTAAGAGTTGTCCTTGAGTATTTTTTTTCCAGGTATTTGTCAAGGCTGTTTACGGGGTTGTTAAGGGTTTCTTTGGCAGACTGTTCCACAATGATAATTGCCCCGGGTGCAAGGAGTTCTGAAAAACCTGGTTTCCCAAGCACCTGTTCGGGATACCCTTTATTGTACGGGGGATCCATGAAAATCAGATCAAAGGGCTGATGGAATACCGGTAAAGACGCGTTGACCAGGTCATGGCAGATAATCCGGGCCTGATCCGCCATCCGGCACAAATCAATGTTCTGTTTGATCACATTGCAGGAAGACCGGGCCGCTTCCACAAACACGGCAGATTCCGCCCCGCGGCTCAAGGCTTCAAGCCCCAAGGCACCGGTACCGGCAAACATGTCCAGCACCCTTTTTGCCCGGATACCGGGGCCAAGGATATTGAATATAGCTTCTCTGGCCCGGTCCGAGGTGGGACGAATATCTTTTCCCTGGATCTGGACAAGTTTTCTGCCCCGGCAGGCACCACTGATAATACGCATCGGTTAATACGCATCAATTTTTAGATATTCTTTTTTTGACAAAGTTCAGGCTTGTTCCCATATGTTTGGCAGCAGCCTGGAGATCTCCGTCCATCCGATCCACCTTTGAACGGATAAATTCCGTTTCAAAAGCTGCTTTTGCCTGGTCCAGTTTTTCCATGGTAAAAATCCGGGTGCGCGCTTCACCTGTCTCAGGCAAAATTTCAATCCCGGGGTTGTAAGGCCCGGGGATATCCTCTTTCCCGATAACCTGGCTTTCCACCATAATGGATAAGCGCTCCATCAAATTTTTAAGTTCCCTGACATTGCCTTTCCAATGCCATTGTTTTAAAAGCTCAAGGGCCTCCTTGGACAGCGTTTTCTTAAATGCAGAGGACCTTTCAGCCAGTTGACTTAAAAAAAAATCCACCAGTATGGGGATATCGTCGATCCTTTCCCTTAGGGCCGGAACATGGATAGGTATGACATTGAGCCTGAAAAACAGGTCTTCCCTGAACCGGCCTTCTTTGATTTCCGCTTCAAGATCTTTGTTGGATGAAGCGATCACACGCACGTCCATGTGCAGGGTACGGCTGGAACCGATGCGCTGGAAGGTTTTGGATTCCAGGGCCCGCAGCATTTTGGCCTGGGTACTGGTACTCATATCCCCTATTTCATCCAGAAACAGGGTCCCGCCTGCTGCCAGTTCGAATTTGCCTCTGTTTTTTGCCGTGGCCCCTTCAAAGGCCCCTTTCTCATGGCCGAACAGTTCAGGTTCCAGGTGCGCTTCGGGTATGGCCGCACAGTTGATAATGATAAAGGGACCTTCGGGACGTGTACTGAACTGGTGAATGGTGCGGGCCACCATCTCCTTGCCCGTGCCGTTTTCACCCGTGATCAGGATGGAGGTATCTGTGGGCGCAGCAGCCATAATTTCGCCGTAAAGTTTCCGGACTGCCGGGCTTGTGCCGGTAATGGAATTTTTTTCAATGGCTTTCTTGCGAAGGTACCGGTTCTCTTCCTCAAGTTTTCTGAAATTCAGGGCATTGTTGATGGTGAGTATCACCTTGTCAATGGATAACGGTTTTTCCAGGAAATCAAAGGCACCGGATTTCGTGGCATCCACGGCAGATTCAATGGAGCCGTGGCCTGTGATCATGACCACCGGCAGGCTGGGGTGATGCTGTTTGATCTCTTTGAGGGTGTCAATGCCGTCCATGCCCGGCATCCAGATGTCCAGCAGCACAATGTCCGGGGAATGGGAGTCAATTTTTTTAAGGGCTTCATATCCGTTGAATGCATGCATGACTTCGAATCCGTCATCGGAAAGAATACCTTCCAGGGAATCAATAATGGTGGATTCGTCATCAACAATCAGGACTGCCGGGTACATATTAAATCCTTTCTATATTTAGTATTTGCCATCAGGGCCCTTCGGCAGGCAGTTCAATGATAAATTTGGCGCCCCGGGGTTGATTGTCCTGGACCCGGATCACGCCGTTGTGGTCTGAAATAATGGAGTTCACAATGGCAAGCCCAAGTCCCATACCCGTTTTCTTGGTGGAAAAATAGGGTTCAAACAGCTTGGTCTTGTCCTTGTCTGAAATACCCTTTCCATTGTCTGCGATTTCAATGCGGACGATTTTAAGAATAGGGTCATAGGAGAGATCAATCACAATGAAGCCTTTTTTGTTCACGGCGTAAACCGCATTGTCAATAAGATTGATAAAGGCCTGCTTCATGTGCTGATGATCCAGTTTCAAGGTGGGGATATTGTCCTTGAACCGGGTCTGGATGTCCACCTGTTCCAACCCTTCCTTATACAGGGCAACGCTTTCAAGAATAATATTTTCAATGCGGGCCGAAGCAAAATTAGTATCCGGAAATTTGGCAAAGGCGGCAAACTGGTTCACCAGGTTCCGGATCAGATCAACATGCTCCACAATGGTGTCTGCACATCTGCTGAAAACCTCATCATCAATGATTTTGCCGTATTTTCGTTTAAGGCGCTGGGCAGACAGCTTAATGGGGGTTAACGGATTTTTCACCTCATGGGCAATGCGGCGGGCTACCTCCCGCCAGGCCACTAAGCGCTGGGCTCTTTCGAGTTCAGTCACGTCATCAAACACCAGTACAGCCCCCAGATTTTGGCCGGTATCGTCCTTGAGCGTGGTACAATTCAATGAAAAATGCTTGGGTACGCCGGCCACGGTGGCGGAGACAGGAATCTTGAAATGGGTGCCCCCCTGCTCTGCCTGTTCAAATATCTTGCTGGCCAAAGCCAGGTATTCTTCTGTCAGGACTTTTTTTAAATTTTTATTAAGGATATCATGGCTGTCAAGATCCAGCATGGACTCGGCAGCCTTGTTCATGGTGGTGATCGTCCCCTCATTGTCAATGGATACAACACCGGCAGAAATGTTTTTTAAAACGATCTCAATGTACTGGCGGCTTTTTTTCAACTCGACATTCTGCTGTTTGAGCATGCTTTCGGACAGGGCGATCTGCCGGCGGCCCTCGGCGAGCTGGCGGGTCATGGAGTTGAAACTTTCAATCAGGGTACCGATCTCATCGTCGGTCTTGAAATCGATTTGATATTCCATGTCACCATCTATGATCCGCTGGGTGCCCTCGGCAAATTTCATAATGGGAATGGTAATGGACTTGGCAATATGGAAGCCAAACCACACCGCACAGAAAATAACAAGGAGCGCCACAATGGACAAGGCAATGTAATAGGAAATCTGGGCCGGCCTCTTTGTCAGTTTGAGCTGATGGTACTCTTCCACGCCTTTGAGAATGGATTTTAAATTTTCAGACAGATCCGGGGTCATCAGGGTGGTGATCACAATAAATCCGGCAGCCTTGTCCGGTGCCACCTCAAAGGGGATGGTGCATACGGTGCGTAAAAATTCCCCCTGGTCCATGGTCTGGTAAACGGCGTAACTGGTGCTGCCATCCGGGATGCTCCTTAATTCCGTGGTGGTCAGCAGTCCAAAATGCATGTTCTCCAGTTCGCTGGCTAAAGAGAGGCTTACCCGCTGGGCATCCGGGGTGTAGACCTCTACGGCGTGGCGGTTAAAGGCCCGCTGGATCACCTGGGTATACCGGGTGAGTTTTTCCTGGTTTTCAGGCTTGAGCAGATCCCGGGAATGGATCTGAAACGCCCCCCGTTTGGCAAAAAAGGCATTTTTTTCTTCAATATAATCATACAGGGTTTGTCCTACGGACAGAGAGGCGTCCAGGGTCTGCTCCACAGGGGCATTGAACCAGAAGGCAATGGAGGTGGATATAAACTGGATGGAAAAAAAGAACAGCACTGTGGTGGGCAAAAGGGCCAGGACAACAAAAGCAATGGTCAGGCGGGTCTTTATTTTGGAACCCAGGATGTTATTTTTTCTCTCATAGTAGAGTTTGGCAAGATTCCTGAAAACCAGCAGCAGAAGGGTAAGCAGCAAAAGCAGGTTGATGTTTATCAAAATGAACATCAGCACGGTGGATGACAGGGGCAGCTCCGTGTCAAAGGGAGTGATGCGGGTTTCAAGCACCGTCAGAACCCCCACGGCCAGAACAAGGCATAAAATGGCAACGCCTTCTCTTTTCCGACCGGACCGTTTTTGTCCTGTATCCTGGGGTATCTGGGTCATAGATGCTATATCGGTTAATAGGTGAAATTAATCACATACCAGTCCGTTTCAAAATCCCAGTAGGAGACAAAGAAAAAAACATAGTGCAGCCACAGGGGCAACGTGACTTTTTCAAGTTCAGCCTTGATCCGGATCTGGTACTTGTCTCCTTTTACCAGCTGGTTAATGGGCACTACCTTCAGGTTATCAATTTCGGTCATCCAGGTCTTTGCCGCATCAAAGGATTTTGTGACCAACGGCGGGTCATCCTTCCATTGGCAGACAACCGCGTATTCCTGTTTCATGGAATTGTATTTTATTGTTGCACTGGTTTTGATATCAATGATCTTCTTGTCAAACAGACTGCTTGACGTTTTGTACAAGGTTACATAGAACGTAAAGGAGGTGGGAATGCCATTATCAATGGCCTGGGTGTTTTTTTCATTAAAGGCATTTTCCACCCTGAAATAAGCAAGCAGATCATCCCGGGTGTTGGCCAGTTTGATATGGGAGAGAAGCGCATCGTCATGGGCAAGGGCGATTGCCGGGGCAATAAAAAGAATGCCCGTGATAAAAAAAACAATAGCAAATAAAAATCTTGTACCCGCACCTTTAATTATCATTGACATTGAGTTTTAATCAGCGCTTTGCAGGGCCTGTTTCCCAAGCCTGTTTTTTATCAAGGAATTTTTTTATAAACAAGTGGTTCAGGTGATGCCCGGATTTATGGGTGATGATATGCCCTTGAATAGGCATTCCCAGAAGGGAAAAATCCCCAAGGCAGTCCAGCAGCTTGTGCCGGACAAATTCATCCGGATACCGCAGCCCCGCCGTATTCAAAATTTTATCATGATCAATCACAATGGCATTATCAAGGCTTCCGCCCCTGCCAAGGCTGAATTTTTTCAACAGTTCAATATCTTTCACAAACCCAAAGGTCCGGGCCCCGCAAATCTCCTGCTCAAAGTCATTTTCTGCCCGGTCATAGACAATTTTCTGCAGGCCGATAAGCGGATGGTTGAAATCAATGGTACAGGAAATTCTGAAACAGGATTCCGGTTCCACCCGGACCCATTTGTCTCCCTGGGTAATTTCTATGGGTTCGTTCACGATAAAAAGGTGCCTGGGCTTCTCTTGCTCCACCAGGCCCACGGCGGTTATGGCCCGGGTAAAGTCCCTGGCTGACCCGTCCATGATGGGGATCTCATAATCGTCCACCTCCACCAGGGCATTGTCAATGCCAAGTCCTGCAAAACTTGCCATCAAATGTTCAATGGTGGAAACAATGGCGCCATTGCCTCCGATAACCGTGGCAAGGCTGGTATCCACCACCAGTTTGAAAAGAGCCGGAATATCAGGGGTTCCGGGAAGATCAAGGCGCCGGAATTTAATGCCGTAGTTTTCCTCGGCCGGCCGGATGGTCAGGTTTATCTTTTTACCCGAATGGACACCTGTCCCCGAAAGGTTCACCGTTCCGGCAATGGTTTGCTGATTATAAAAACGGCTCATTGTTTATTCCAAAGTGTCTGACTACTATAAAACGTGGTATATATAGCGGATTTAAAAATACAAATCAAAACAAATGAGAAAAATATTTGGTTTGCAGGTATTTTCTGATAATTTCAATGAATTAAGTTCCATTTTTTTCTTTTGTCTTTATTTTTTAAACCGGAACCTTTTATGATAGCAAAAATGAAGTCCTGCGCAGTAAACGGGTTTGAGGCCATTGTTGTGGATGTTGAAGTGGACATCACACTGGGGTTACCGGTATTCAACATGGTGGGACTAGCTGAGATCGCGGTCCGGGAAAGCCGGGACAGGGTCCGGTCAGCCCTGCAGAATGCCGGATATACCTTTCCCATGGACAGGGTGGTGGTGAACCTTGCGCCTGCGGATTTCAAGAAAGAGGGTACCGGTCTGGACCTTCCCGTGGCTTTGGGAATTCTGTGTGCCCAGGGTTTATTCCAGGCATCTACCGCCGCATCCTGGCTGTTTGCCGGGGAACTGTCCCTGGACGGGCACCTGCGGCCGGTCAAGGCAGCGCTGCCATTTGCCCTGGCCGCCCGGGACAATGGGTTTAAAGGCATTATCCTGCCCAAAGAAAACGGTACGCAAGCGGCGCTTGTTAAAGATATTGAAGTACTGGCCCCGGGTCATATAGCCCAGGTGGTGGATTTTCTGGCAGGAAAGGCAGAACTTTCGCCCCTGGAACCGGACCTGTCCATGCTTCTTGAGACCGGTGAAACAGAACGGGAAAACGATTTCTCCCATGTCCGGGGCCAGGCCCATGTAAAACGGGCCATGGAAGTGGCAGCAGCCGGCCATCATCATATCCTGCTCAACGGTCCGGCGGGATCCGGGAAAAGCCTGATGGCAAAATGCCTGCCCGGTATCATGCCAGAACCGTCCTTTGAAGAGGCCATGGAAATCGCCCGGGTCTATTCGGTGGCCGGGGTGGCCCGGGAACCGGGTCAAACCCTGGGCGCACGGCCTTTCAGGTCCCCCCACCATTCCATTTCCGATGCCGGACTTGTGGGCGGGGGCACCGTGCCCAAGCCAGGGGAAATCACGCTGTCCCATAACGGCGTACTGTTTCTGGATGAGTTGCCGGAATTCAGGCGCAGTGTGCTGGAGGTTCTGCGCCAGCCCATAGAGGAGGGCGTCATCACCCTGGCCCGGGCCAATGCCAAGGCCACCTATCCATGCCGGTTTATGCTGGCAGGTGCCATGAATCCCTGTCCCTGCGGTAATCTCACCAATTCGGACAGGGAATGCACCTGCACCCCGGCAAAAATTGAGCAGTACAAAAACAAAATCTCAGGCCCGCTCATGGACAGGATGGACATCCTTGTGGAGGTTCCCCGGTTGTCTTTTAAAGAAATGACGGCAGACGGGCTTGGTGAGTCTTCCAAATCCATCCGGAAACGGGTGGAAAAGGCCCGGGATATCCAGGCCCTTCGGTTTAAAAAAGCCGGGACAACATGTTTTTCCAATGCAGACATGGGCCCAAAACTTTTGCAACGGTTCTGTCCCCTCAATGCCCAAAGCCGCCGGGTGGTTGAACAGGCCATGAAAGAGTTTAACCTGTCCGGCCGGGCCTATGCCTCCATATTAAAACTTGCCAGGACCATCGCTGATCTGGCAGACGCACCCGATATACGCAAACCCCATGTTCTTGAGGCGATTCAGTACAAACGCCTGGACCAGGCGCGGGATAATTTTAGCTGATGCGGTTCCCCACAGGGCAATCGCATTTAGCTTGCCTGCCGTTTAATGTCGATTTCGAATGACTCATAGGAATTATAACTCAACTTTCGGAGGAGTAAATTTACACCCCCAATAATTCCTCAGGCTCACTTGAAAAGCCGAAATACTTGAGAGCTTGCCCCATTACCTGATCAAGCATCATCTGAAGCATACATTCAGTGAAATCAAATAGTTGTCTAATATTTGCCAAAGCTAAACGCATGATCCGTTCCAAAGAAACCATAAAAGACAAATTGGCCATTTCGTCGTTACAGGCCCTGAAGAGTTCTCCGAATGATCTCTGATCTATACATTGCCGCTGATAAAGGCTGAGAATATTATACCTGGCAATAACCAGGGATGTATGGGCCACAAGGCCATCGTAATTTCGAATTTGTATTTCTTTCACTAATTTTAAGTGCTGTTTGCACATTTTGAAAAAAACCTCAATATCCCAGCGTTTGCCATATAAAGAGGTAATTTAATAAACCAATATGCCTTAGATTAGGGCTGTTTTCAACCCACCGATTTTATTTTCAACCCAGTAGTTTTCCAGAAAGCATACCAGAATTGCATTTTACAGCCCCTTTATATGAAACACCCTATTTAAAAAAGACAATACAATCCCTTTAGGCTCTGAGTAATTTTTCAGAAGCCCACTGAAATCTAAACAAATTATAGGCAGTGTCAGACACGCCTCCTTGTTAAAGATTAACCGGAAACGAACAATGTTACATGTAGCAAGTAGCCTATCAGCCTCTGATATAAAAGTTTTATATACGTGGTCTCTCTTTGGGGGAGCCGACAGTTAGTTGTGCAACAGGCTGATCGGTCATGTTCTTATCGCGCTCTATGGCTTCATTTGTTAATTCGACCTCTTTTGGCTACTAATCTCAAAGCTTATAGCTTTTCAGTTACCTGTTAGCAAGTGTTTCATGCTTTCTTTCAAATTGCATACGATTACGCAGTTCAAGCGTCACTTCTGTCCTAATTTTTCTTCTGGACAAATTTTACTTATTAACTTTTGACCTATTGTCAACATAAGTACTCCACATGCCTTTTGAGGTCGCTTATATTAAATATCCTCTATTCGGGAGACATTCGGTGAAGCTCATCTGTCTCTTAAAAAATTGCTGGGAGTGAATATCAGCACGAATCGAAAGGTACGAACGCCTGAAGAAGTCGCGGAGAACCTGCTTTATCCGGAGAAATCCCGACAAAACCGGCTTGAAAATAAGGCGTCCCCGTCCGTTCGAGCCCAGAACATCCGTAGAATGGCAAGTCTCGAACGTCCCAAACAAGAAGTGGCGGAAGAAATTATTCGGGATGCCCGAACCAGGGATTCCGATTATCAACGGCCATGGGGAGTCGTAATGGATGGCGCCCTGCATTTGTGGACATTGGTTGTGCCCCTTCTCCAAGGTATCGATTATACGGGTATTCTGGATATCATTCATGTAGTGGAATATTTGTGGGATGCGGCAAGTGCATTATATGATGAAAAAGATTCCACCAGAAAGAAGTGGGTTCATGATTGTCTTCTGTCTATTCTACACGGTCGGGTAGGTCACGTCATTGGTGGCTTGAAGCAATCACTGAAAAAGCGCAAATTAAACAAAAAAAAGCGTGAAACTATCGAAAAAGCTATCCTTTATTTTGAAAATCATCACAAATGGATGCGTTACGATGAATATCTGCAGGCGGGATACCCGATCGGAAGCGGTGTTGTGGAATCATCCTGCGGGCATACCGTCAAAGATCGAATGGAGGGTTCAGGGCGTCGCTGGTCCATTAAAGGCGCGGAATCTACTCTTTTGCTGAAATCGGTATACACGAGCAATCACTGGGATGATTATTGGCAGTCACATATGACACTGCAAAGGAAACAACTTTACAAAAATATTTTGAATGCATTTAGCGGTGCCGATGACTACTTTTCGAACGATTCTGAAGAAGCCGTGCAGTTTCAACGAACAGGGTAAAAGTTAAAAAGGTTACACTCTTTTGAAAAACCGCGTGAAATAATCGTACAATTGATTAAGGATCTTCATGCTCTTTTCATGGCTGCACAGAACCCATTAGGCCCGGCCGTAAATTCAAACGGAAACATAAGATCAACAAGCGGGAGCACTACATGAATTGTAAGCCTTGTCGTTAACTTTATGACATTGAGTTCGTATTTGACTTATTATTGGATCCGGGTCTGGGCAATGGCCTTATACATGGAAGTATCCTGGCTTTCGGCAATTTTTTCATACATCAGGCGGCTGGCATCCGCATCATTGAGCTTTTCATAAATCAGGGCCAGGGCAAACCGGGCATCATCCTTTAAAAGGTTTGATGGGCCCTCTTCCACACGCAAATAATAAGATTTCCCCTGTTCCGGATCATTTCTCAATTCACAGATGGTTCCCATGGTGCAAAGTAAAAAGTTTTTCACGCCGGCCTTATCCCCCACACTTGACAGTGCCCGGGCATACAGATCAAATGCTTGATCATACTCCTTGGCCTCAAAACATATTTTCCCGAAATTGATCAGTGCCATGCGCCCGGCACTGGTATTTGGATATTCACCAAGAAGGGTTTGAAAATCATCCTTAACCGCATCATATCCTTTCCGGGCATCCCGGTCTTGGGAATATTGTTCCTCATATTTCTCATAGGCTTTGGCAGCTAGTTCAGACGCCTTGATTTCAGACTGTTTAAAACTGAACAGAATCGCAGAAAACACAACCACCATCCCAACCAAAGCACCGGCTGAGATCATCAATAGTTTTTTATGGGCTAAGACCCATTCAACGGATCTGCTGATACTTTCCTGGAACGGATCCATCTGGGCCAGTTCTCTTTTCCGCTCATTTGATACGCCTTGATTCGTCATGGAATTTTACCTATAAAATTAGTTTATTATCTTACAAATACAGGTTCCCGTTCAAGCACTATATAGGCTGCTACCACACCAAATTTTTAATAATCCAGCCCACTTCCCCATCAGCATGCTCAATGTTAATCCAGTCCCCTTTACGACCGAGCACTTTGAAAGGGACACCTTTCTCCACTCTGAGTACAATGTCACTTGATGTATCCGGTTTTGAGCGGACATTACATTTTGATTTCATGGAAATGACCGTATCCGTTTTTTCCAGCATGGTGTTATGAACCCAGGCCGTATCCCCTTCAAAGTCCTTAACCTCGTACCAGTCATCTTTTTTATTGATCACAAGAAAAGGGTGATATCGTTCCACCTGCCACAGCACCTTATATTTGGTTCCTGCACCGTTTCTTAAATTAGCAACGGAGGATTTTACCGATAGCCGTTCCGAGGCCAAAGCAATGCCGGCACCAAGGGAAATAAAAAGACAACAAACTGAAATTATTAAAATATTTTTACTTTTTACACGATCCATAAATATCTCCGGTTGAATCCTGTTTCAATCACGTCGTACCCGGTATATCAGAAAATCACCTTTGCATGCAAGATATTGTGACAGACCACCCCTGCTTTGGTGCCTGAAAACATTTACAGCGTGATTTTTTCCACAAAAATTTTCGACGCATCCTTTTCTGACAGAAAAAGATGGTGCCCCTGCACCATGACCTCTAGGGAATCTGATGACGGACTGTTATTGATTACCCGAACAAGAACGCCCTGAAGAAACCCCATCTTTCCCAGCCGCCGCCGTGAAAAATGTCCGCCGTTCACCCGGGCAATACTCCCCTGTTTTCCCGATGCCATCCGGATAAGCGGCAGGGACTCACTGAGAAACGGCAGGCATTCCCCCCCTGCCCCGTCATTGAAGGCCCTCCCGGGTCTTTTTTCGGGACGAACCCAGATTTTTGCAGCCATGCCCGCACACAGAATCAGCCGGTTGCAATCCGATGCAATGACAATCTGCCCCCCCATGGCACTGGAAATGATTTCAACAAAGATACCCGTCCGAAGCCCCATGGATGCAAACCGCATCTGCATGTTCCTGCCGGCAGCCACATTGACAATCTCAACCTTTTCTCCGATTCTGGCCCTGGACAAGGGTATCAGATCGTCCCGTTCAGCCATGCACTGCCCGCAAAGGCCATAAATCTCCATTTTATGCTGGAGCATAAAAAAACCATATTCGGCAGCCAGTTTGTCCTGAAGGCTTTCTAGCGCATCATCATTGAACTCAATAATTGCACCGCATTTGGTGCAGACCATATGATCATGATGCACCCCGAGATGGCGGTGTTCGTATAGAATGGTTTCATCCCGGTCAAACACCACCTGACTGGCAAACCCGAACCGGCACAGCTGCGCCATGCACTGCCGCAGAAATTCATCATCCACACCCAGGCCATCCTGCCTGACCTGATCGGCAATCTGGGCCAGACTTACATGGCTTTCCAATTTTAAAAAGGATTCCAGTATCTGAAACCGCTCCTCAAAGCGGTCAAGTCCCCGCTGGCCAAAAAGGCGGCGGAACTGCTCTTTTTCCTGCTGATGCCTGTCCGGCATATTTTTCAACTCCTCTTTAAACAGCCATGGTCTATCCCGGGACTATACCCGGATTAAGCCTTGCAGCCAAAAATGAAAGGAATCTTAAATCTTTCATAAAGAGCATATAAATAATATAGGTCCAATACCTTGTCAATATAGCCAGTTACCCCCCAATCCACCACCTATTTTTCTGAACACCTGTCCAAGGACAATTTCGGGAAATTTTTTCTCGGAGTGCGACTATTTATGTCAGAGAAACGACGTTTTGGGTAACGTTAACCTCTCTTGCGGGACAATTATTCGTCTTAATTTAAGAAGTGAGCACGAAATAAAGTATAATGGACCCCGAAATCTGAACCGGTTGCTAAGAGACACTTGACGTGCTAAAAGCCCGGTTCGATTTTCACCAGACAAAGGAGGTCCATGAGAAAGAATTACAGCGGAAAGTTCAAAGCAAAAGTTGCGACACACAAAATTTGATAGAGGATTTATACAAACAGATCGGTCAGCTCACAGTTGAAAACGACTGGCTAAAAAAAGGTTGAGAGAATCGGTAGCTGACAGAAGGCTCTTGGTTGATAAACAACATCCTGAGATCAGCATAACCAGGCAGTGTGGGCTACTGGAAATTTCAAAGGGAGGCCTGTATTACAAGCCGCTATAGATTCGTATACTCTTATCCTGATGGATCTGCTGGATGAACAGCACACCAGGACCCCTTTTTACGGGAGTAGGCGGCTGACCGCTCAAGCAAAAAGTCGAAGAGGCTCTTTCACATTTTGCTTATCGACAAAAGGAGATTCTTGGACTTTTTGGGCATTGTGAAGAATTAAAAGCTGCCTGATTTTTCAAGGAGTTATGTTAGCAAATTATTTATCTGGAAAACTATATAATCCCCGCACCCAGAAGCTGTCAATGGTCGCTGCCCAGTATTCCCCCATTTCATCCACAGATCGTCAATCATTCCCCCTTCCATGGAGGCGGTTCAATTCATTGATCCGGGAAGGCAAAAAGTGGTAAGGCGCTATAATCATCCCGGGGAACATATTGTGGCCCGTTATGTCTGGGAGGGCATGGGTGAAAAAGATATGTCTGAAATGGTGCTCAGTCTCAAAATTAACAAAACATGGATCGGTGCCGTCAGTGTGATGGTCAAAGGATTTGACCGGTACTCCCGGGAACACGAACGTATGCTGGCCCTGCTTCTTGGGGAGACCGGTGTGGGTAAGGAAGTTATTGCCAATGCCATCCACTTTTCATCGCCTAGGGCCAAAGGCCCATTGATCAAAGTCAATATTCACCTTGCTTAATCAACCCGTCCAATATATTGATGAATTTAAGACCATGATGGTCAAAAAACATTGAATATAAATTGCCAACCTGAAAAAACGACTATAGAGACGGCTTGTTATGAATCAAAAAGAATTTGATCTGCTGCTTGATGCGGCAAAAATGATTTGCGGTCATCTGGAAAAAACAGCCCTTGTTTCAGGATGCCGGCGGTTCTTACGACAATATATGCCGGTGGATGCCATTTCCTTAGGTTTTATAAGCCTTGGAAATGAAACAATTCTTCAAATGAACGACATCATTGCGCCGGATCAGGCCCCGCTGACACGTGGCGTTTGTCTGGGCAAAAAGAGTATAAAAACCGTTTTTTCCCTTGACGATGCCTCTCCGGCGATTATCAGGTCCGGGCCGGATGGAAATGATCCTGTAAACGAATTGTTCCTGCGGGCCGCGCTGCAGCCAAAATGCTCGGGGATGGTTATGAAAATTAAGGCGGACAAAGGTAAAACCGGCATTGTCTTTATATTTTCCCAAGCCGGGTATCATTATACGTTTCAGGATGCTGAAATATTTTCTTTGTGCAGCCGACTGCTTGATTTCACCAATCCAGGACCCGGCACAGGGTCTGTCTTTGGCTGCACACCGGTTCCCGAAGAAAAAAAAATATTTTCGGATCTGGATATTATCGGCAAAGATACCGGACTAAAGCCTGTCATGGCGCGGGTCCGGCAGGTGGCTGGATTTAACAGCCCTGTGCTGCTGCTCGGCGAAACAGGATCCGGAAAGGAGGTTATTGCCAATGCCATTCATTACGGGTCGCCCCGGGCCGGCTTTCCTTTTGTTAAAGTAAACTGCGGGGCCATCCCCGAAGATCTTGTGGACAGTGAACTGTTCGGGCATGAAAAAGGATCGTTTACCGGTGCCATCTGCCGGAGAAAAGGGAAATTTGAACAGGCCGATACCGGCACCCTGTTCCTTGATGAAGTGGGAGAGCTTCCGCTGCCGGTCCAGGTGCGGCTGCTCAGGGCCATTCAAACCGGCGAGATCTGCCGGGTAGGTTCAGAGCATCCCGTGAACGTTGATATCCGTATTATCTGCGCCACCCACAGAGATCTCAGACAGATGGTGGCCCAAGGGGCATTCCGGGATGATCTCTGGTTCCGGCTGGCTGTTTTTCCCATCCATATTCCGCCTTTACGGCATAGACCCCAGGACATTGAGAGCCTGGTCAGGTATTTTGTGCGTAAAATGGCCGTGGAAATGAACCTTGACCATATCCCGGAAATCAGCCCCAAAGGACTGGCCCGGCTCCAGGGGCAGCTGTGGCCGGGCAATGTGCGTGAGCTAAAAAACCTTGTGGAAAGGACACTTATCCGGCGTGGCAGGGATTTGGGCAGGAAAACAATGCTTGATTTTGATGCCCTGCCCTTAACTGCTGCACCTTTTTCACAGGATCTGACCGCGCAAATTTGTAAGAATCACGGGCTGAAATCCCTTGATCATGTGATGGCCGGTCATATCCGCAGTGTTCTTTGCCATACCCAGGGCCGGATTGAAGGCCCAAAAGGGGCGGCGGCTATTCTTGCGCTCCATCCCAGTACGCTGAGAAGCCGGATGAAAAAGCTGGGAATACCGTCATTTCAAAACTGAAATAAACAGCTTGTCTCCCCAAATACCGTATTTGGCACTTTATCCCTCGAAATTTCGCGGGCCTGATCAGATGAGAGAACGAATCTGTTTAATATCAATATGTTATTTTTTGGCATGTTTATAGCATTTGAATATAAGGGCGTGTCTGGCTGCCATGCACTCCATGAGGAGGATGACAGGACAGACACTAATATTTTTATTTTTTTTTAATAAGGAGGAAAAAATGAAAAAACAAATCGTGGGCCTGCTGTCCGCCATGGTGCTGTTGTGTGCAGGAACAGCCATTGCGTCGGACTGGAATTTTTACGGATCTGCCCGGGTGTCAACCTTCTGGGAAGACAGCGATCTGAAAGACCAGGTCGACTTTAGCGAGGGTTTGCAAGAAAATGCGAGGATCGGGGCCAAGGTAAAGGTCAGCGATGAACTGACCGGCCGTTTTGAATACGGCGCTAAAAATGATAACGCCAACATCCGTCTGCTTTACGGTGCATGGAATTTTGGTGCAGGCACATTAACTGTGGGCCAGGATTACACCCCCATATACCTTCCCTTGTCCAATCAGGTATGGAACGACGACAAGGGCCTGCATGGCTATGGCGACCCCTACCCCGGACGTCGTGCCCAGGTCAAACTGCAGTTTGACGGATTCCAGATTGCTGCAATTAAACCGAATACGAAGTATTACGACGGCACAGATCTTGTTGATAAAAAGATTCAGGTCGTGATCCCCAGAATCGAAGTTTCCTACGGCATCAATATAAGCAACAATGCAACCTTTGATATTGCTGGCGGTTACACAACGTTTGAATACAATGACGACGAAGATATTGATTCCTATATCATCCAGGCCAGAGGCACCTGGGAGGCTGCCGGCTTTAAGCTGGGGCTGGTTGCTTTCTACGGCCAGAACGCCGGCAACCTGATCGAATGCCACACCACCGGAAATGCTGATGGTGAAGGCTATGCCAAAATCGATACCCTAACAGGCCAGGTTGATGATGTGGACAACTATGGCGGAGAAATCGTGGCCGGATACACCTTCAATGATATGTTTGGCGTTGAAGCCGGCTTTGGTTACATGCAGGGCGAATATGATGATGCCGACGAAGACGAAGTCTATGCCTACTACCTGCAGGCGCCCATTACCCTGGCCCCAGGCGTCACCATTACACCGGAAGTCGGTTACATTGACTACAATGAAAGCGGCCAGGATGAGATCACCTACTTTGGCGCCAAATGGCAGATTAACTTCTAAACGTCATATAGCACCAGGACGCGTCTTTTCGGTTTTTTATCCCACCTAATCACCCCGTGGACTTCCCGATTGACGCGCTTGCAAGGCGTACCGGCAACGGCTTGGCGGTACGCCTTTATTTTTTCTATTTTATGCCGCTGGCCGAAACGATGCTTAATGTA
Organism: Desulfobacter sp.; assembly: GCF_050177295.1. Classification (NCBI taxonomy): domain Bacteria; kingdom Pseudomonadati; phylum Thermodesulfobacteriota; class Desulfobacteria; order Desulfobacterales; family Desulfobacteraceae; genus Desulfobacter; species Desulfobacter sp. The sequence goes on along the minus strand of NZ_JBFXHE010000001.1, from coordinate 9,303 downwards.
TAGGTTTTATTAGGACCTAATTAAAAAAAACGAGAAAAAAGTTGTAAACAGGTTTTTTTTTTGATAGAGGAGGATGGTGAATTTTTAACAAACCATGGGTGAAAAAATTTAATGCGGCAATTAGATTTATCCTTAAACCTTATAAAACTTTCGAAACAACTGAGCGCAAGCTTTCCATATTCGGTATGGACACCGGTTGGTTTGAACACCGATTTTGTCCATGGCGATTATGTTTGGAATACATTGACAAGCACATTTAGATCTCTTAACCACATGCCCCAATTTAATCCGGTTTAAAACCGACGATGAGGAAATTATGGCAAAAGGAAAATCCGTCACACACATTATTGACAAGAGCTGGTGCAAGGGGTGCGGCATTTGCGTTCACTTCTGCCCCAAAAAGGTTCTGGAACTGAGCAGCGATGAAAAAGCTGAAGCTGTTCGCCCCGAAGACTGCATTGGATGCAAGCTTTGCGAACTTCGGTGCCCTGATCTGGCAATTCAACTTTTAATCAAGGAGGGGGAATAAATAATGACTAAGAATATCCAATTTATTCCAGGAAGCGATGCTTGCATTGAAGGCGCCCTGTATGCCGGGTGTGATTTTTTTGCAGGTTATCCTATCACTCCGTCTTCAGAAGTTGCAGAGGGTATGTCTGCTGCACTTCCCAAAAGAGGTGGCAAATTTATCCAGATGGAAGACGAAATCGCTTCCATGGCCTGTATCATCGGCGCATGCCTTTCTGGAAAAAAAGTTATGACCGCAACTTCCGGCCCGGGATTTTCCCTGAAGCAGGAAGGTATCGGATACGCCTGTATGGCCGAACTCCCCTGTGTTGTCGTTAACGTACAGAGAGGCGGGCCATCCACAGGCAACCCCACCCATGTAAGCCAGGGCGACACCATGCAGGCCAGATGGGGTACCCATGGTGACCACAGCATCATTGCCATGACAGCTTCAAACCTCCAGGATTTATTTACAACAACGGTTGAAGCGTTTAATTTCTCTGAAACATACCGGACGCCTGTTATTCTCATGTTTGACGAGGCTACCCAGCACTTGAGAGAAAAAGTGGTCATTCCCGAACCCGGCGAGATCAAAGTTGTCGACAGGCTTAGAACCACAATTCCCGTAGGGGAAAAATACTATCCCTATCTTACCGATGCAAACGGCAAGCGCCCCATGTCCGATTTCGGTGCAGGCCATCGCTACAATGTAACCGGTCTTCATCATAACATCTCAGGCTTCCCCGACGTGAGTCCTAAAAATGTCGATGACCTGATCCACCACCTGGTTGAGAAAATTGAGAACAAAGCCACTGAAATTGCCAGGTACAAAGAATACTACATGGATGATGCTGAATATGTCATCGTTGCATACGGCACCACAACAAGATCCGCCATCCAGGCTGCTGAAGACTATCGGAACCAGTTAGGGATCAAGGTCGGCGTTTTTGAACTTCAGACCGTCTGGCCCTTTGCCGACGAGATTGTCAAGGAAAAATGCGCCAATGCCAAGGCTGTTATTGTAGCTGAAATGAATATGGGCCAGATCGTTAGAGAAGTAAGTCGTGTTTTGGCTGCGCCTGGCAAGGTTTTCCTGTCCAACCGGGCGAACAACGAGATCATCAAGCCTTCTGACATCAAAGCAAGCTTGAAAATGATCATTGGAAAGGGGGTATAACATGAGCGAATTTGATATCAAGAAATATATCCGGGCCAACAATTTCCCCCAGATGTGGTGTCCGGGTTGCGGCCACGGTATTGTCATGGGCGCACTGCTCAGGGCAATTGGTGATATAGGCTTAGAAAACGATGATGTTGCCGTTGTTTCAGGTATCGGGTGTTCCTCAAGAATAGCCGGGTATCTGGATTTCAACACCGCTCACACCATGCACGGAAGAGCCCTCCCCACTGCCACAGGCGTTAAACTCGGCAATCCCAACCTCAAGGTTATTGTTCCCTTTGGCGACGGTGATTCCACAGCTATCGGCGGTAACCACTTCATCCATGCCTGCAGAAGAAATATTGATATTACTGCCATCGTCATGAACAACCGGATCTACGGCATGACCGGCGGACAGTATTCACCCATGTCCGGCTGTGGCGTAAAAGCAAGTACCGCCCCTTATGGCGTACCTGACCGTGCATTTGATCTGGTGGAACTGGCTAAAGCCGCAGGTGCTACTTTTGTTGCAAGATCAACCGTTTTCCATGCCAAAGAAGCCCAGGGTTACATCCAAAAGGCCATTGAACACAAAGGCTTTTCAGTGGTAGAAGTTCTGTCCATGTGCCCCACTCAGTTCGGAAGAAAAAACAAGGCTGGCGAGGCTCCCCAGATGATGGAATGGTATAAGGAAGCCACCACACCGATGGGTTCCAAAAAACTGGCAGAAAATCCCGACCTGATTCAACGCGGCATTTTTGTTGATGAAGAAGTACCTGAATACTGCGAAGTTTACCAAACAAACGTCATTGATAAGGTAATGAAGAAAGGATAGGCATAATGAAATCAACAGGAATTGTTTTTACAGCTTCTGGCGGACAAGGGGTCATTACTACGGCCATTATCCTTGCCAGATCAGCTACAATCTTTGAGGGCAAAAACGTTATTCAGTCCCAGAGCTATGGGGCAGCTGCCCGTGGCGGTGCTACCCGTGCCGACATTTTAATTTCAGAAGGCAATCTTTATTACCCCAAGGTTGAAGAGGCTGACGTTCTTGTCGCCCTGATGCAGGAAGGCTATAATAAATATGCCAACTTGATTCGTCCAGGCGGCCTCATGATAGTCGATCCACGGTATGTTAAACCTACCAATATGAATGCCAAGATCGTAGAGTTGCCCATGTATGACACAGTTGTTAAAGAAATCGGAAAACCGATTGTTTACAGTGTCTGCGTACTTGGGGCTCTGATCGGGATGACAGGCATATGTAAAGCCGAATCAGCTATAAGTGTTATTCAGGATGCCATGCCCGCAGCTTTCTTTGACATGAACAAGAAAGCCCTGGAACTTGGAATCACCATGGGAAAAGAGGCTGCTTAAAACCAAATTGACAGATTGAACTTTAAGTTAAGCAACTCGAATAAAGAAAAGGCCGATCCACTAAGTAATGTGTGAGATCGGCCTTTTTTTATGCCATGGTATACGACATGACACAGATGAAAATCCATCAACGGCTGATTTTAGGCGCCTTTGTTTTGAGCATGACACTGTTTCCGGCAAAAGCGTTACCCCAATGTCTTCAACCTCTTGAAACCGGATACATAAACTGGACAACCGGCCTTGTCACAGCCACAGGCCATGCCGCCCCTGAGATCAATGCCGAAGGAAAGGCTATGTCCATGCCGGGGTCTGCCAGGGCCTGCGCCATCCGGAATCTGATCGCCGTTCTCAAGCAGATGAAAATTTCAGGTGATCTGACGGTTGGAGAATACGCATCTACCCATGATGCCATTCTCGCCGGGATTGAGAAGATAGCCCAGGATGCCCGGATTCGCCGTCAACTGTATACCTCTGCCCTGGATGTGGAAGTCCAGGTGGAGGCCCCATTCTATGGCGGGTTTCTTCAACTGGTGCTCCCGGATCATATCCGGCAGATTTCCAAGATCAGCAGCGAACTGAAGCAGGGTCCTGCTGAACCGGTTAAAAATATACCTTCAGCAGCGGTTGGTGCCAGGCCATATACCGGACTGATTGTGGATGCAAGGACATTGAATCTTGAGCCTGTCCTTTATCCCACCATTGTCAGTGAACAGGGCCGGGAAATCTATTCATCTGTTTTTGTAAGCCGGGAATTTGCCGTACAGAACGGCGTCTGCGCCTATCTATGCGACATGGACCAGGCCTTCGCGTCTGACAGGGCCGGGCTAAACCCCCTGGTGGTCAAAGCGTTAAGAAAAACCGGGGACAGAGCCGGTGCCATTGTGATGAGTATGGCAGACGCCAAAACCCTGGACAGGGCGACCGAACGTCATACCTTTTTAAAGGAGTGCCGGGTGATTGTCGTGATGAAGCAGCCGGTGCAAAAAAAGGTCAGGCCGGCTCAATAAGGGCATTGTCAATCAGCCTTGGTTTTCCCACATGCACCGCCAGGGCCACAAGCGTTTCTGCCTGGATGGTTTCCACCGGCTCCAGGGTCATGGGATGGCACAGTTCAATGTAATCAATCCGGGTGTGGTCAAATGAGAGAATAAAGGTCTCCATCTCCCTGACAAGATCCGGCACAGACCGGACACCTTGGGCAACCCTGTGTTTTAAAAGGCTGATGGCCCGGAAAAGGCAGACGGCTGAAGCACGCTGCTCCGGCGTAAGATAGGCATTTCTGGAACTCATGGCCAACCCGTCTTCTTCCCTGATGATCTCCCCGCCGATGATCCGGATATTGAAATCCAGGTCCTTCACCATCTGCCTGATGATGGCAAGCTGCTGGAAGTCTTTTTTCCCGAAAACCGCCACATCGGGCATGACAATGTTGAACAGTTTGGTCACCACCGTGGCCACCCCCCCGAAATGAACAGGGCGGGACCTGCCGCACAGGTACTGGGGAAGGTGGTCCAAAAAGACATGGGTCTGGTAGCCAGGCCCGTACATCTCGCTTTTATCCGGAAGAAAAACCGCTGTCACACCTGCCTGCTGCGCCAGGTCGAGGTCATTCAGGGTCTTGCTGGGATAGGCGTCCAGGTCTTCATTGGGGCCAAACTGGGTGGGATTGACAAAAATGCTTAGGACCAGTTCATCACTTAAAGGCCTGCCTATTTCAAGCAGCGAAACATGTCCTTTGTGGAGGTATCCCATGGTGGGAACGAAACTGATGGTCTTTCCCTGTCTTTTTTTGTCAGCAGACCAGGCCTTCATATCTGCTTTTGTTTTTAAAATATCCATTATCTGTCAAGCTCCTCTTTTACGGCAATTCCCATATCCAATATGGTGTAGGGCTTTTTAATAAAAGCGCCTGCACCCAGAGACAGGGTTTTTAATACATCTTCTGATTCAGAATGTCCATTTGCAATAATGATTTTCTGATCCGGCCGTATTTTCTTGATCAGCCTGTAAGTCTCAAGCCCGGCAATGGACGGGGCCATGACCATGTCTAAAAGTATTAGATCCACAGGCGTCTGCATGATGAAATCAAGGGCACTAACCCCGTTGGCAACGCTGAAAACCTTGTACCCTAATTCTTTAAGGATGGTTTCTGCAATTTCACGCTGGCTTGCCAGGTCATCCACAACCAGAAGGGTTTCCCCTTTTCCTCTGATTTCCTCAATGGCGGCGGGTTGATTTGCCATGGGCAGCTCCGGGCGAAGGGCCGGAAACAGCAGTGTGAACTTTGTACCGTTTTCATCAGACGTTACAAAGATTTTTCCCCGGTGGTTGAGGACCGTATTCTTTACCAGGGTCAGGCCAAGCCCGGTGCCGGTTCTGCCCATCTCCTTCTGGGTGAAAAAGGGCTCAAAAATTTTATTCAGGCAATGTTTAGGTATCCCTTTGCCGGGGTCCAGCATTTTAAGCATCACATATTCGCCAGGGGACAGATTTTTTTCCGTGTGCCCGCCTTTCTCCCTGTCCACATAGTAGTTGGCCGTTGAAAGCACGATTGTTCCGTTGCCGCGGCCTGCCTCTGCCGCAGTTGACCCAAGTGCATGGATCACAAGATTCATAATGCTTTTTTCAATATGTATATAGGAGCCGGATATGGTTAAAAGTTCAGGTTCCAGCTGTATGTCCATCTCCACCTTTCCGTATGCGGCTTTTATTTTTTTAAACTCGGGCCCAGCCATAAACCGCTCAATAATCGTATTGATGTTCAGGACCTGGCACGCCTCTCTGATACCCATGGAAATGGTTAAAAGGTCACTGACCACGGCAGAGGCGTTCTGGCCGGATTCTTTGATAATGGTAAGGCTTTCCCGGATCTTGGGTTCCAGGTTATCGTCGAGAAGAAGTATTTCAGGATAGGTGGCAATACCTGCCAGAATGTTGTTCAGATCATGGGCAACACTGCCGGCAAGAAGGCCCAGGTTCTTTAACTTTTTTGAGCGGTTCAGTTCTTTTTCAAGGGCCTGCAGTTTTTTTTGATCGGATATATCCCGTATGATGCCGTGAAATATATCCTGTCCGGATCCATGGATAGGCGCGGCCAGGATCTGTACAGGCAATGTCGAATTTTCACCGTTGGAAATACGGCACGCCATGGAGAAGGGCTGGTTTTCCCGGATACGGGTATGAAAGCGGTCCCTTGCATCCCCGGGTAAAATGGACGCCAAAGGTTTATTTAGAAGCGCCATGGCGGTGTTACCGGATATATGTTCGGGATCTCCGCAAATGACAGTAAAGTTCAGCCGGGAATCCACGGCCCACATCAAATCCCTTGAATTAGACAATATCAATGCGGTTTCTTTCATAAATGTGTTAATACGCTTAACCCATGAAAGCAGCAGGATAATAAATGCTCCGTTGAGCATGAAGAAAATCAGACAAAGGGGCTTGCCTGTCAGGGCAGGCAAAAAAAGAATCAACAGAGCGAAAAAGATAAACAGAACACCCGAAATCTGCAAGAGTCCGGTAATTTTACGTGCTAATTCCCTGTATCTGGGAAAAATAAAAATCGTGTTATTCTTTTCAGAAGACGGCATTAATCCGGGCCTGTTTCATTCATTGACTTGTAAATAGTTAAAAGTTATCGAAGTTGTAACCTAATAAATAGCTTGAAAAAGCAACAAATGACAAGGAAATATCATGGACATCAAAAGCATTCTGGATATCAATGTAAAATACGTACAGAAAGAATTAGATGTCAGGCCTTTGGCGGCGGTCCGGCAGGACCCTGACGCACAACCCTGCAAAATTTTCCTGGTTGTTAGATGTGAGTTAAGTGGGATTTTTTGATAACATACTGAAATTTAAGTAGATAGTGCTTGTATGAAAAGAGTTGGCATACTTGTTGCTCTGATATCCTTAACATAATTTTAAAAATTAATTTTAAATTAAAGGAAGAGCCATGAGTAAAACCCTTGATAGATTCAGCCATAGGTTATCAGCCGTTTTCGGCCTGGTATTCGGATCTTCTCTGCACAGGGCCCAGGCACAGAACAAACTGGCCCGTCACATTGTGGCTCTGAATGAAAAAACATCCCCTGCAGAAATTATAAATGAAGTGGCGGACTGCTTAAAAGATATCCTCGGATACAGGCTTTTTGCCTTTGTTAACAAAAAAAATGCCGGGGTGGTGGATGTATGGCTGGACCCCAGAATGTATAAAACCTCCATAGAAGATATTATCATAAAGGATTTCCAGATTATGGATACCAAGGATCTGGCTTATCTCAATGACCATGAAGATCAGGAGGCGTGCCTGGAAAAATTCAGTCTGGATTCCCTGGTGCATTACGATCATAAAGAAGAAAATTGTTATTCACGGCTTTACATGATGCCCAGCAGGCCCATCACTTCATTTCATGATGATGTGGTCAGCATTGTGCTTAAGGGGTGTTCTGCGGCCCTTTCAAGGCAGATTAAGATCCAGTGGCTCCAGAATGCCGCAGCCATTGATCCTTTGACCGGCTGCTATAACCGCAGGGCTTTTGAGGTTCAGCTCAAAGGGTGTGCAGCAGGCGCCGGCCGGCGCAAAAAGCCATTATCTGTTTTTATGTTTGATCTGGATCATTTTAAATCTGTGAACGACACTTACGGCCATTTAGGCGGGGATGAGGTGTTAAAGGAAGTCAGCCGGCTGGTCCGCGAGAATATACGCACAGAGGACATCTTTGCCAGGTTCGGTGGTGAGGAGTTTATCGCTATCCTGCCGGAAACCGATAAAACCCGTGCCATTGAACTTGCAGACAGACTCAGACAAAAGATTTCCGCATTAAGCATTCCTTTTAATAATTTTACCATACGGGTTACTGCCAGCTTTGGCGTGGCTCAGTTGGAGGCCGGTACCGATATTGTAAAATTGGTTGAGGATGCTGATTCCATGCTTTACAAGGCAAAACTCAACGGACGCAATACGGTTATGCCTGGACTGATAAAACTGCACAGGGATGAGGTCGCACCATCATTGACCCAGGCAATAAATTCACTTTAAACACTACCTGGGATTTTCTTTCCGCCATGTTTTGGGACTCTTATAAGCCTTCCCCTGTGACCACATACCTGCATTTCTGCGCCTGGCCTCAGCCTCAGCCTTCTTGTAGGGGCCGGGATCAAGACTTTCAGGTAATCTGCCCCGGTAAACTTCGGCAAGACCCTGGCGGACCATGGTCAGATTAATGTTGATGCCCTGGGAAAAAATTTCCGCCAGAATCCGGTTGTACCCGCCGGTGCCGTATTGTTTCAACCGGACTTTTTTACCTTGAATGAGCTGCCTTAAAACTTTTTTTGCTTCCTGGGAATAGGGCTGGCCCTTGTTTTTTGATCCGCCGGTTTCCGGGGCATCAATGGCCACCATGCGGATTCGAAATTCAAGATCCTGTCCCTGAACCTGTACCGTATCCCCGTCAAAAACCTTTGTTACCAGAAAATTGGATGTGTCTGATTTTTTTGGGATGGAACTGACAGATTCCGGTAGTTGTGTTGCCTTTTTCCCCTGGGGAGTACTGACATTGGAAAAATGTCTGACTCCGTTTTCGTCAGTCCACCTGTACACATCACATCTGGCCTGGGAAACGCCCAAAACCAGAAGCACGGGTACAAGAATTTGAATGACAGGGTGCATGCTTTCCCCTATGACTTTTTTGTCAGGGCCAGAGCGCCCCATAATTTTGCTTCCCGTTCCCAGTCTATGGAAAATCCCATGGCCCTGTAATGGGTTTTCAGCTCATCCATTTCCCAGGCCCTGACCCCTGAAAGAATCAGATGTCCGTTGGGTATCAGGATTGAACAAATATCAGGTGCAAGCTGCTTAAGGGTGGGAAACCTTAAATTGGCCATAACAAGGGAAAGCCTTAAATCCTGGGCTGCCATGGTGCCGTGGATGACGTTTACCTTGGTTTCAAGGCCGTTGGCTGCCACATTCCTGCAGGCCTCGCAGACAGCATTGGGGTCTGTTTCCCAGGCCATGCATTGGGACATGCCTGCAAGGCAGGCAGCCATGGCAAGCACCCCTGAACCCGTGCCGATATCTCCTGCTTTTCCGCCTTGGAGGAGATGGCCTGACAGGCCTGTTGAGAAAAAAAGCCTGTCCAGGGCAGCCAGGCAAAGCCGGGTGGTGGGGTGGTGGCCGGTGCCAAAGGAGAGACCCGGGCTTATCCGGATATCTATATCCCCGGGACCGGCAATGCTTGAAATATCAGGGGGCAGAA